>CAYMND010000016.1:0-16012 GCA_964391685.1 uncultured Clostridia bacterium
GAAAAGCTGGGTCCTCTCCTTGCCGCCTTCGATAACCCGGTAGGCCACCTTGATCACGTCACCGGACTTGATGGCGGGGAGGTCGCTGCGGACACCCGGGTATACGAGCAAGTCACCGAAACTTTCCCGCTTTCTCTTTTCCCTGGCCGCCGGTGCCGCCGTCTTTTTGGCGCTTTTCGTAGATTCCTTGACGGGGCTTTTCTTCTCGGTCGTCTTGGCTGTTTTCTTTGCGCTTTTCTTTGCGGCTTCGCCGGTTTTCTCTTCAGCGGCAATCGGGGTTTCTTCAGACGGTGCCGCAACCTGGACGGCCTCTTCCTGCGCAGCGGCGGATGTCTCCTCGTTCTGCCCGGCTTCCTGTGCCTCTATTTGCTGATCTTGCTTTTCTTCTGCCATAATCTTACTCCTCTACGGTTATGAATCGGAAAGTTTTACTATTCTACACATTTCAGCGTAAATTTTCAAGAGGATGAAGACGAAAACGGCTTCCCTTTTCGAAATCAGGTCCGGAGCATCTGCTTGTGACTTCACAATTGACAGGCAGGGTTCGAATTGGTATAAGTTTAGACGATTTGTCAGTCAGGTTTTCCCCATGATTTTCTCATTCCCTGATGAACAAGGAGACAGTGATGAACGCGCAGAAAGAAGATTTCGTCAAGCAGATCACCAAACGGTCGGAAGACTTTTCCCGCTGGTATGTGGATGTCATCCGCAAGGCCGAACTCGCTGACTATTCACCCATGAAGGGGATGATGGTCATCCGGCCGTACGGGTTCGAAATATGGGAATTGATCCGGGATCAGCTCGACAGGATGTTCAAGGAAACCGGCCACCGTAACGCCTATTTCCCGCTGTTCATTCCCGAATCCTTTCTCAAAAAGGAAGCCGAGCATGTGGAGGGCTTCGCTCCGGAAGTGGCATGGGTCACCCACGGCGGCAGCGAACAACTGGAGGAACGTCTGGCCATCCGCCCCACATCCGAAGCCATTATCTGCTCCATGTACGCCAAGTGGGTCCAGTCCTGGCGGGACCTCCCCCTGCTCTACAACCAGTGGGCCAACGTGGTGCGCTGGGAGAAGGTGACCCGACCGTTTCTGCGGACAACTGAATTTCTGTGGCAGGAGGGGCACACCGTACATGCCACCGCTGAAGAGGCAGAGGAGGAGACGCTTCGAATGCTGGGGATCTATACGAAACTGGCTGAAGAGATCCTGGCCATTCCGGTGGTGCCCGGGCGGAAAAGCGACAGCGAGAAGTTCGCCGGAGCGGTACATACCTATACCATCGAGATGCTGATGCCCGACGGTAAGGCTCTGCAGGGCGGCACCTCCCACTTCCTGGGCCAGAACTTCGCAAAAGCCTTCAATATTCGTTTCGAAAACCGCTCCCAGCAGCTTGAATACGCATGGCAGACCTCCTGGGGAGCCACCACTCGCTTGGTCGGGGCGGTGATTATGACCCATGGTGACGATTCCGGTTTGATCCTTCCGCCCCGAGTGGCCCCCATTCAGGCGGTTATCGTGCCGATCAGCCGCGGTGACTGGCGCGAGACGGTTCTACCCAAGGCCTTGGAGCTTCAGGAAAATCTTCGTCAGTGCGGTATCCGTACCCATCTGGACGATCGGGACGGCTTCACTCCGGGATGGAAATTTTCCGAGTGGGAGATGCGCGGTGTCCCATTGCGGATCGAGATCGGTCCGAAGGACATCGAAAAAGGGCAGGCGGTTATGGTCAACCGTCTGGATCGGAACAAAACCTTTGTCCCGGCAGCCGGGATCGGCGAGGCGGTTCGAAACCAGCTGGAGGCCATTCAGAAGGCGCTTTTCGAACGGGCTCTGCGGAACCGGATCGAAAATACCCGACCAGCGGAAACCATGGCGGAACTGAGTTCGATTCTGGAAGAGAAACGGGGCTTTGTAAAAACCGGTTGGTGTGGAGAAAAAACTTGTGAGGAACGGGTCAAAGCGGACTGCTCGGCCACGGTGCGGGTTATATTGGATCATCCCGGGAACGATGCTCACAGCAAGTGCGGCGTCTGCGGCGAGGAGGCGAAACATGAGGTACTCTTTGCCAAAGCCTATTAACGGTGAAATTGATTGAAAAGTTTTTTCTGGGTGGTATAATAATCGCATGATTATCGAATGCCCGAATTGCAATTCTCGATACAACGTGCCCGATGACCGCATCAAAGGTCGTACCAAACTGAAATGTTCCAAGTGCCTGAATGTGTTTCATATCGATGAACCGTCTGACGATTCCGCCAGTAAAAAGGACACCGCCAAGATTTCCCGACAGAGCGTCAACGATTCACTTTGGACCAACGAAAACCTGAGACTTCCTGCAAACCAGAAGATTTCCATCGCCGTGATCAAAGGAGCACGGGCCGGATTCATCTATCACATCCAGAAACCCTATGTGCTGGTCGGCCGGGGAAAAGTGGACCTGATCATTCCCGACAAGGAGGTAAGCCGGAAACACCTGGCACTGGAAATCCGAAACGATAAGTTCTTTATCCGGGATCTCGGCAGTACCAACGGTACCTTCATCGACGAGAAGAAGGTGTCGATAACCGAAATAGAGCCTCAAATGGAGTTTAAAATCGGACAGACCACCCTGATGCTGATCATCACGGATTTGGGTGACGGCCATCCGATGACGGATAATTCTTGACAAGATTCGTTAAGCTTATTACCAATATTTTCCTGGCTGCCTTGTATGTAACCTTTGCGGTATCCCTGCTGATTCTTCTGCTCAATCCCCAAAGCAGATTGACCCATGCGGAATTCTTCTCGCTTTTCCTGAACCTGTTCAGTTACTACGGTCCGCTGGTCGCACTCCTGCTGCTGCTTTGTTTCGGTGTCATCCAGTTCTTCTCCTACAAGAAAATATCCATCGGTTTCTTCACTCCACCTTCCCTGATTTTTTCCCTGGCTGCGGCGGCATTGATCTCTTCCCTGGTTCATTACGTAAATTACGAATATTTCAAGCAGATATTGTCAATCAACATTCATCACCGTCTGATCGAGGTGATTGTCGGCGACCTGCTCATCCTGATCATCGTGCTGAGTGCCAGCTTTATTCCCAAAGGACCCAGGCTGTGGCTGCAGATACTGATTCTGGCACTTGTTTCGGCCAACCTCATGTTCAGCTATCTGCGCACCCAGTCTGTCGTTTCAGCCTGGGAACACCGGTCGGAAGAGACGGTATCCGCTTCCCCGCTGCCGGAAACGGTGCGCAAGATCCGGATCGTTCTGATGGACGGACTTTCCCACAGAACGGTGCTCAACCTGCTCAACCGCACCGATACCCTGAGAAATTTCCAACTGTTGATCAATAATGGCATTCATGGGTATGTCAAGACATTTCCGCCCAACACCGATCTGCTGGTCACCAGTACGTTGTTGAGCGGTCTTCATCCCTCTCAGATTCCGCAGCAGGATGACTGGCGTTTCAAGATTCGGGATATCGATCGGGAATTCACCCTGTTCCCAAGGTTCATTTTCTTTCGTTATTCGGCGGTTTTCGAATTGACAGCCTTTTACGCCACTCGCTTTCCCCAGGTGCTGGACCGTCTGCAGCAGAACTTTGAAAACCAGGGAGTGGGAACGCTGCAACAGATATATCAAGTCGACGTACCTCTTTATTCCTCGCTGGCGATCCGGGCAAACAACCTGTTCCGGCAGAATTTCTCCTACGCACTGAATCGAAGAACCCCGAAATTCCAACTTCTGAAACGGACCTTTTTTTACGACGAATACATGAAGTCCCTGCTTCCGGATCTGAAGAGCAGCAACCTTTATTATTCGGTGATCCGTATACCGGGTCTCTCGCACATCAGTCGGCGGTTTTATCCGTATTATCAGCCTCAGGTGTCGGGAAGCCTGCCGCAGCTTCCCTCGGCGGTCAGCAGCTATGCACCGATTCTGGAATCCTACTATCACTATTACGATTCCATTATCGGCAACCTCATCAGCACAACCCATGATGATGAGATGCTGGTCATTTTCGGCATATATGAGCTGGAACAGATGCCGGAATGGCGCAGGCTGCTCTATCCGCTGCTCGGTGGAGACAAGAACATCTCCATGTACAAACCGTTGCATTCGAGGGCGGTGATCTATCTGTATGAAAAAAAAGCGCTGAAAAAAGACTACCCTCTGAATGACATACCCATCCGGGATATCTATCCGACATTGCTTTATTACGCGGGTTTCCGGCTGCCCAAAAACCTGGAGGGCGAAGTCTTGAGAGGTATATTTACAGACGAATTCCTTTCGGAGCACCCCATCAGCATTGATCCGGGGCAGGGCGGCAGCAGTTGAAAATCGGAGTCAATCGAGATAAAAAATGAGTGAGCTTCTAACAGAATCGGTTTTGATAAACCGCATCAGTAGTGATTACATCAATGAGCTTGAACCTCTTCAGTACACCGGGCCGGTGATTCTGCTTCAGGATTCTCAGGAGATGGAGTATGCCGCGGAAGCCATCCTGCTTCAGGGTATCTGCGAACTGGGTTTCGACACTGAGAGCCGGCCGTCGTTTCAGCGGGGCGTTTCCTTTCCCATATCGCTGATACAGATCGGCCTGCTGGACCGGGTCTACCTGTTTCATCTGCTGGATCCCTGGATCCCTCCTTCTCTGGTGGAGATCATGGCCAACCCCAATATCCGTAAAATCGGAGTGGGACTCAGCGGAGATCTGCACAAGCTGAAGCAGCTGGTCGATTTTGAACCCCAGGGATTTGTCGATCTCAGTAAACTGGCGGCTGAGAAGGGAATCATACAGACCGGTGCCCGGTCTCTGACTGCCCGATATCTGAACAAGAAACTGGTTAAAGCCGCCCGGACAACCAACTGGGCCCGTCCCTTACTGTCAGAAAAGCAGATGCAGTACGCGGCCACGGACGCCTGGGTCTGTCTTCTGCTCTATCCGCTGCTGCTGGCGGATCAGAACGAATACCACCACATCGATGAATTGACGGAACAAAACGATCCGGACAGTTGACACCCCATACCCGACTGGATACTATATAAAGTATCATGAAGGGTTACAAAGGTCATAAAAAAGTTGCAGTCGTTTTTTCCGGAGGTCCGGCACCTTCCGCCAATGCGGTCATCTCTTCGGTTTCTCTCAATTTTTTAAACGATAGAATACCGGTGGTCGGTTTTTACAACGGCTTCGAATACCTGGAGAAATTCAATCCAGGGGACCAGTACTCTCTCGTGGAGGGACTTCATTTCGAGACACTGGACAATCGGATCGCCGGAATCCGCAACCGGCGGGGCGTTTATCTGAAGACTTCACGGGCCAATCCGGGCAGGAGCATCCATTCCCGGCAGGATCTCGATGATTCTCAGAAAAGCCAGAAACTTCGAAACATTCTGAACGCTTTTGACTTCCTGGGAATCGGGTTTCTGGTGACCATCGGTGGAGACGACACGCTCAAGACGGCCAATTTTCTGTCGATTCTGGGACTTCCGGTGCTGCATATCCCCAAGACCATCGACAACGATTATTTCGGAATCCCCTGGACCTTCGGCTACTGGAGCGCCGTCCAGACCGCCAAGGAGGTCCTGCTGAATCTCAAGGCCGATGCCGAGAGTACCAACTCCTATTTCATCGCCGAACTCATGGGGCGTAAGGCGGGTTGGATCACGTACGCCGCCGGTGTGGCCGGTGAAGCGGTGATGATGATTTCCAGTGAGGATCTGGACGGGGATGAACTGGATATTGAAAAATGGGCCGGCAGGATCGTGGATAAAATCCTGCTGCGAGAACGATTCAACAAGTTCTACGGCGTCATTGCCATCGCCGAAGGGCTGGCCGACAGACTACCGGAACGGTACAAACCCACCGAGACCGACAAGCACGGCAACCTGATCTTCGGTACCGCCTTCGTTGGGCGTGTGATCGGCGACCGGGCCAGTCAAATGTACCAGGAAAGAACCGGGCGGAAAAAAAAGATCACCTACAAACAGATCGGTTACGAAACCCGGAACGTTCCCCCCATCAGCTTCGATGTCGTTCTGGGCAGTATGCTGGGATTCGGAGTGGTCAAGCTGTTCAAGCAGGGAAAATTCAACACACTGGTTTCTGTGTCGGACCATTTCGATGTCATCGGTGTGCCCTTCTCCGACCTGATCGATCCGGATACACTGCTGACCCGGCTGCGTATCGTTCCGAAAGGAAGTGATTTCTTCGAGCTCAAGGAAGCGCTGACCTTTCAGGAGAGCGGGGATTGATGAGCGGGATTCGGGATTCGGGAAGTGATCAGTGACGAGTGACTAGAAACCAGTTGAGAGAGAACAGCCAATTCTTAAGACACTGTTAAGATCTCTTCGCAAAAGCACTTTACGCGAACTCTCCCTGATATTCTTCTACTGAAGGCAACAGGAAAAGACGCCTTGGGTATTCAAGCCCCCCGTCCTTCAGAAAGGGGGGCAGGGGGGAAGGTCGAAAAGAGCTGGTTTTATTTTCTCTTTTTATCTTTCTTTTGCGGCTCATCCGGAAGGTAGAAACCATCCCGGGAGAGCAGGTGATCCAGCTGGGCGATGCCGTAGACCACCACGGCATTGACGATGGATGCCTGGGCCTGGTATTCGGGGATGCTCTTCTGGAAATAGTCGTTTTCAGTATGCCAGATCTCCCGGTAACGGAAGTCGTAGCCCTCTGGATCGCCGGTTTCGAAGCCCATGGCCGGGACACCGTACATGGCGAAAACCGATCCGTCTGATCCCATCGGCCCCTCGGGTTTTTCTCTGGCTTCGTGCTTCATCATCTCAAAGGGGAACTTGGGATTGATGGTTTTCACCGGAGTGCAGACCTTTTCCATGTCCTGCCACATGGCTTCGCTGACGCGAATACCGTTGGGGACCGTCGGCCCGCCGTCCCGATTGAACATGGCCGATATGTTCGGCAGATCCGGCTGGTGGGTTTTCACCCAATGGTGGGAGCCCAGAATGCCGAATTCTTCCGCTGCCCAAAGACCGACGATGATCGTGCGTCTGGGCTTGGCTCCGGCGGCCATGATCAGGCGTGCCGCCTCCATGGCTGTGGTGACTCCGTTTCCGTTGTCGACGGCTCCGCTGGCCACGTCGTAGGCGTCGAGGTGCCCGCCCATGATGACGTATTCGTCCGGGAACTCTGTTCCGGGGATGATTCCCAGGACATTATGATACTTCACCGGCCCCATCCGGAAATGGTTGCGGATATCGAACTCCAGCTCCACCCGTTGACGTTCCTCGATCATGCGGCTGATTTCGGCGAACTGATGTTCGTCGAGTTTGATGTCGCAGAGGGTCGGCAGGTCGGCCCATGATGTCCATTCGTGAACATCCTTGTTGTACATGGCGGTAATCGGAAGCTTGGCGGAGCTGATGACACCGAGGGCTCCGGCATCCTGGATTTTCTTGAGACGCTGGCGCCATTTGGCCAGGGTTTCCTCTCGTTCCTTCTGGCGTTCCTGGTAAGTTGGACGTTTCTGGCCGGGTTTGGGCTCCATCTCTTTTTCCGGATCCGGTGTCAGCAGCACCCAGGCACCCTGAATACGCTTTTTCATGCGTTCGAACTGTTTCTCGTCCCTGGGCTCGTTGACTGCCGGAGCGGCGAACCGTCCCCGGGTGCCGGCGGAGTAGGAGGGAGTGGCAAAATGCAGCACCATTTCGCTGGGCGAAGTCATTTTACCGGACCAGGGGCCGCGGTTGAATCCCACCGCCAGTTCGCCGGCTTCCTGAAGGACAACTTCCATCCCCCATTCGCGGAACTTGCTGCTGGCCCATTTTTCCGCAGTTTCGTAGGCGTCGGAACCGACGGGACGACCGCCGATGCGGTTGGCAAGCACATCGAGAAGCGCTTCGGTTCGGTTATCGGTTCTGCCGATCTCGATGATCCGGCGGATCACCTCGTCGGTCTCGTCGCTTGCGGGAAGAATCCCAAAAAGCGCTGCGATCATGGTGACAATAATGAAACGTTTGAACATGAAAACCTCTTTAGACCCTTGCCGACTGGATCGACATCCCGGGTAACAGGAAATGGTATTTCATGTTGTAGTGCAGAGTCAATCGGTACCTGGGCCGTCCGGGTAAAAACATGGCGCCGGCGGCGAAATCAGTGCGGTGTATCTTTGTTAAAAGAAGAAACTCAGCAGAATGATCAGGATCAGCAGAGGACTGACGTATTTGATCAGGATTTCCCATAACGGGGAGAGGGTGAAGTGTGAAGAATTCCTGATTTCAGTCAACGCGTTGCGGCTTTTCCAGATGTAGCCGACAAAAACAGCCACCATCAGGGCACCGATGCTCAGGGATAGATTGCCCCATATGAAGTCCCAGAGACTGAGGAAATCCGTATTGACCAGCGGCAATTTGCTGAAAAAGGGGACGGCGCCGTTGGATAGGGCGGATGGAATCCCGATGACCAGTGCGATTCCTCCGATGATCCATGTCGCCTTCTTCCGTTCCCAGCCTTTCTGATCGATGAAGTAGGCCACCGGAACCTCCAGAATGGATATGGTGGAAGTCAGGGCGGCGATGGAAAGCAGAACGAAGAAGAGCGGGCCGAATACCGCGCCCAGGGGCATTTTGTCGAACAGGACCGGAAGGGTGTTGAACATGACGCCCGTGCCCTGGTCGGCGGGGTTCATGCCCTGGGAGAAGAGGGCCGGAAAGACGATGAAGCCGGCGATGACGGCGATCAGGGTGTCGAGCCCTGCGACCCAGCCTGCCGAAGCGGGGATTTTCTCTTTCTTGCCGAGATACGAACCGTAGGTGATCATGGTCCCCATACCGAGGCTCAGGCTGAAAAACGCCTGTCCCATGGCGGCGATGATGGTCTTGGATGAAATTTTGCTGAAATCGGGGGTCAGGTAGAAGCGGATACCTTCACCGGCTCCTTCGAGGGTCAACGAACGGACGAGCATGAGCATCAGGATGCCGAGGAGCATGGGCATGAGAATTTTCGAATACTTCTCGATACCACCAGAAACACCCTTGGCCACTACGAAGATCGTCAACAGAATGAATACGGATATCAACAGCAGTTGCAGCCAGGGATTGGCGGCAAAGGCCTGGAATTGTTCAGCGGCCTTGTCCGGTGTGATTCCGTGGAAATGTCCGCTGATGGACTTGGCGAAGTAACCGACCGTCCAGCCGGCAACGACGGAGTAGAAGGAGAGGATCATGAAGCCGCTGGCCACGCCGAGAAATCCGACTCCCTTCCAGATCCAGGTGTCACGGATGGTCATGTAGGCGCCCACCGGGTTTTTCTGTGTGTAGCGACCCAGGGTGATTTCGGCGATCAATACCGGCAGGGCGATGATCAGGACCGACAAAAGGTAACAGATCAGAAAAGCACCGCCACCATTGTTTCCGGCGGTATAGGGAAAACGCCACAGATTGCCCAGACCGACAGCCGATCCGGCGGCCGCAAGAATGAAGCCGAGCTTTGAATTCCAATTTCCGCGGTTGGCCATTTCATCACCTCGTAGAATCGCTGTTCGAATCTTGGATTTGTCAGGACAAAGGCTTTTTTAGCACAGTGAAAAAAGTAAGTCAAATCAGGTACTGCCCGGCCCGGATGGTCGGATCAGTATCGCCATTTCTTCACCCGGATTTCATGACAGTCCTGTTCAGGATTGTGGACCAGGGAATAAGCCGTACCGTTGCGGATGACAGAGGGAAATTGATCGGTATGTACCGGTCCTTTGAGTCGGCCGGTACGGTCGAGGATGTAGATTGTCCATTCAGAATTTTCCCTTTCTCCTTCTTCATTTTCGGCCGAAAGCGAGCCCATGAGCAGTTCTCCCTGGTCATTGAAGATCATCCGGTCGACGATGGGCAGATGGGTTTCGATGGATGAGCCGCCTTCAATCATTTTTCTGAAAATCGATCGGAACGACTCCCGTCCCCGGGTGTTCATCATTCTGGTAGCCTCTGATCGGATCCGGTCCGTCGTCAGGAGCTGAGGGGAAAACCCGTTTCGGTAGTCGGTGGTATTCTTCGTCCGGATATCGAGAATGCGGGCAGCGCCTTCATTGTCTTTCAGGAAAGCCAGCCGTTGGTTTGCAGAGTCGTAGGCGCTTAGAACTTCGACCCTGAACGGAATGGCCGGCCAACCGGTCCTTTTTGTATCGGAGAAATCGGAATAGGAAACGACATCGGCCAGGACGGTCCCCAGTTCACCGCTTTCTTCGGCCAACCGGAAGGTGGTGTGATCCCCACTGAACACCAATTCTCCTTTTTCCGTCTGGATGTTTCCATGGCTGATTCCCAGTATCAAGCGACCGTCCCGGGTCGGATACAGGGAATCCGTCCCGAAATGACCCTCCATTTTGATCTTGTGTACCCAAAGCAGTTTTCCTTCTGCGGAGAAACAGGTGAGGCTCCGGTTGCCCCCGTAAAAATCCGCCTGCAGAACCCGGTCGTCCGGACAGATGGCAAACAGTCCGAACCAGCGCTTGAAATCGCCGGGACCCTCACCCTGCTGACCCATTGTATACCGCAGTTTTCCATCCGGAGAAAAGGCCAGAATGCGGGAATTTCGGCGGTCGGCCAGGTAGATTCTTCCCCGGCTGTCCACCTGAAGATGTCGGGAGTTCAGATCGACGACTTCGCTTTCACCGGTCAGAGGAATGACCGTTTCCCTGGCGGCCAGAATGGGAAACAGGGTAAGAAAAAGGATGAACAGGATGCTGATTTTTTTCATTTTAAACTCAGATGAACTTCGGTTTTTAAAATTTGTATCCGGTTGTATTATCGAGAATATCGCATGCCGAATTCAAGAGCTGGTCCGTATGTTGACGTGAATGGGAGGTGAATGGATGTGGATCGAAGTCCGGGAAGTGTAAAGGGTGGAAATCCAGCCTGTCGGTTCAGCGCGTGAAAAGTGAAAGGGAGTTGAAATTTACTCGATTTTCATGTATATTTGTTAAACTTTAACCAAAAAGGTTGCAATTAATTGGAGGCTGAAGATGAAGAAGATAGCGATGATCGCAATGCTGGCTTTGCTGCTGCCGGTTCTGGGAAATGCCGCCGGAGATCCTCTGAACTGGTACACCGATCTGGATCAGGCCAAGACAATCGCCCAGAAGGAGAACAAACCGCTTTTCCTTTTTTTCACCGGTTCCGACTGGTGTATCTGGTGCAAGCGGCTGAACGCCCAGGTGCTTTCCCAACCGGCATTTCAGGATTATGCCGGCAAAGAGCTGGTCCTGGTGAAGATCGATTTCCTGAAATTTTCTCAGCAGGATCAGAAGCAGAAGGAGTACAACTCCGTCCTGGCCAGGCAGTATCAGGTTCAGGGGTTCCCGACCATCATACTGTTGAATTCCCAGGGGAATATACTGGGAAGAACTTCTTACCAGGATCTCAGCCCCGAAGGCTACGTGGAACATCTGAAGGCCTTTATCAAGTAATCTTTTTAAACTGATCGGACGGATCGGTCGGATCGGTCCGATCACACTGAACCCTCTTTTTTTCTATTCCCCGGTATCCCGCCCTGTGTTAAAATAGCCCTTCCGATTTCAGGAGTCCAACATGGAATTTTCATCAGCGGATCTCTCCTTTCTGGCAACTGAATGCCAGGTTCCGGCGGGTGTGGCCGCCCAGGTGGTCGAGTTGTTCGACGAAGGGCTGACTGTGCCTTTCATCTCCCGATACCGCAAGGAACGCACCGGCAATCTCGATGAAGAGAAAGTCAACCTGTTGAAAGAGAAATGCGATTACCTCAAGGAGCTCAACGAACGGAAAGCCACCGTTCTGTCCACCATCGAGGAACAGGGGAAGCTGACCGACGAGCTGAAAACGCTCATCGTTTCCACCTACGGCAAGACGGAGCTGGAGGACCTCTACCTCCCGTACCGGCCGAAACGGCGAACCAAGGCCACGGTGGCCAAAGAGAAGGGGCTCGAACCGCTGGCTCTGCTCATCCTCGATCCCCAGTCCACGCTTTCGGCTGAAGAGCTGGCACCGGAGTTCGTGAACAGTGAAAAAGGAGTCGAATCAGTGGCCGAGGCTCTGGAAGGTTCCGGGCACATCATCGCCGAACTGTTCAACGAAAAGGTTGAATTACGTGGGGCGGTGCGCCGCCTGATGGCCGCCGAGGGAATGCTCAACGTGGCAGTGACTCCGGAACATGCGGATAAAAGAAGCAAATTTGAACAATATTACGAATACAGCGAAGGGGTGCGAAAGATTCCCTCTCACCGTATCCTGGCGGTTTTCCGCGGGCAGGAGGAAGAAGTTCTCCGGGCCCGGGTGGAACTGGAACGGGAGCGCTTGCTGTCCCAGGTGCAAGAACTGGCATACGATTCTTCCCACCCCAGGGCGACCTTTCTGGGAGAAGTTCTCGACGATGCCGTCAAACGGCTGATTCTTCCGGCCATCGAACTGGAAATCAAGAACGAACTGAAGACCCGGGCCGACGAGGAAGCCATCATGGTTTTCGCTTCCAACCTGGAAAAGCTGCTGCTGGCCGCCCCGGCCGGATCGCTGCGGGTGCTCGGTGTCGATCCCGGGTATCGAACCGGTTGCAAGGTGGTGGCCCTGGACGAAACCGGAAAACTCCTCGACAAGGGAACCATCTATCCGACCAAGCCGAAGGAGGATGTGGAAGGGGCGAAGAAGCAGATCGTCACCCTGCTGGAGAAGCATCGCATCCAGGCCGTGGCCATCGGAAACGGCACCGCTTCCCGGGAAACCCATTCCTTTTTCAAGAGCTTCCTGCCGGAAGGGGGCATCTGCTCCCTGGTCAGCGAGGCCGGTGCCTCGGTCTATTCCGCATCGGCGGTGGCCCGGGAGGAGTTTCCCGACGAGGATGTCACAGTCCGCGGAGCCATCTCCATCGCCCGCCGCTTTCAGGATCCGCTTTCCGAACTGGTCAAGATCGATCCCAAATCCATCGGTGTCGGTCAGTATCAGCACGACGTCAATCAGACTCTGCTGGCCCGGAAACTGGACACGGTGGTGGAATCCGTGGTCAACCGGGTCGGGGTGGACCTCAACAACGCTTCCTATCACCTGCTGCGGTATGTGGCCGGTATCGGACCCTCACTGGCCAAAAACATCGTCCGGTACCGGGACGAGAACGGGAAGTTCAGCAACCGCCGCCAACTGATGAACGTGCGTATGTTCGGCGACAAGGCCTTTCTGCTGAGCGCCGGTTTTCTGCGCATCCGCGACGGCGAGAATCCCCTCGATTCCACCGGCATTCACCCGGAAACCTACGACATCGTCCAACACATGGCCGACGACGCCACTGTACCGCTTTCACAACTGATCCGCAACGAGGAGGCGGTGAAGGCCATTGTCCTGAACCGGTATGTCAGCGATCAGTTCGGCCTGCCGACACTCAAGGATATCATTGACGAGCTTCGCAAGCCCGGCCGGGATCCGCGGAAGAATTTCGAACTCTTCGAGTATGAAGAGGGAGTGGAGGAAATCGACGACCTGGAAGTGGGGATGGAACTGCCGGGGGTGGTCTCCAATGTCACCCATTTCGGTGCCTTCGTCGATATCGGCGTTCATCAGGACGGTTTGGTACATGTTTCGGAACTTTCGCACCAGTATATCCGCAGTCCCGAAGAGGTGGTCTCCGTGGGGGACAAGGTCAAGGTCAAGGTGATCAGTGTCGACAAGGAGCTCAAGCGCATCCAGCTGAGCATCAAGGCCCTGCTGCCCGTACCGGAACGAAAATCGTCTCCCGCCCGCAACAGCGGCCCCCGACCCGGAGAACGCCGCGACGCCTCCGCTTCGGGATCCGAACGACCCCGTCAGAGACCCCGCGATCAGAAACCGCCCCAGAGACAGCCACAGCAAGCGCCGCGCCCCAAGGCGGACCCCCTGGAGGAACTGAAGCGCAAGTGGGGTTCGAAATAGTTCTCTGACATCTTTTTGATTCAGATATTCTAAAAATCTTTATCTATAGTATTTTTTGAAAATGCGGTTCGAATTGGGATGGCTCCCCGGCAGGGACTCGAACCCCGAACCTAGTGATTAACAGTCACCCGCTCTGCCGATTGAGCTACCGGGGAAACCTGAAACGTATTGAATTCTACCAGATGACCGGCTCTGTGTCAATCGCCGTCAGGTCAATTTTTCCTCGACCGCATCAATTTTGCCCTGCATGGTCAGTGTCTTGTCGCGGCGGTCGTCGATGCTGAGCCGTGTGGAAACCCGGCTGGCTCCGGCCAGAAAAGGAAGCTCGTGCACTTCGCGGACCGCCTGTAGAATCCTATCCAGCTCACCTTCCAGTACGGTGGCCATGGGCGTCAGCAGCACCTTCAGGTCCGGTTGTTGACGCAGCGCCCGTTCGACATCCGCAACGTAATGACTCAGGGAGGGATTGGCGGTACCCAGAGGGACTATGGTCAGTTCAGCGACTACTTTCGGCATGTTCTCACCTCATCATCAACCAGTATGCAACACGGCAGCCTTGTTTTCAAATATCCATCACTCGTCCATGCCCAGGCGTTTCATCTTCTTGTACAGGCCCCGGCGACTGATCTGAAGCTGTTCGGCGGCGAGGCTCTTGTTGCCGTTGCATTTTTCCAGCATGGCACTGATGATGCGTCTCTCCCGCTCATCCCGCCCCGGGTCCGCCAGAGGGGAAGGCTTGTTTTCGTTGCTGTACTGGATATTGAACATCGGTGCAAGGTGATGGGGGGCGAGCTGATCCGCCCGTTTTACCTTCAGATTCAGTCTTTGGGCTTCTGCTTTCAGTTCGCGTATATTGCCCGGCCAGGAGTATCCCAGCAGACATTCGGCGAAATCAGCGGGAAGATTTTCACTGGTCCCGAAGAATTGGCAGAAAAGGGGGAGAATGTCCTCGGGACGATCGCGCAGCGGAGGCAGCGACAAGGTGTGTATGCAAAGGCGGTAATAGAAATCCTGCCGCAGCGTATGATCCTTGACCAGTTGCCGAAACGGTATATTGGAAGCCACCAGGAGACGGGCGTCCACCGTTTCGGAATGTCGGGCTCCCAGGGGGAATATTTCGCCGTTCTCCAGAAAACGCAGCAGGCGGACCTGTAGGGAATGGGGGATATGGCTCAACTCGTCCAGGAACAGGGTGCCGTTTTCAGCCAGTTTGATTTTTCCGGGATAGTCATGGTCGGCTCCGGTGAAAGCTCCCTTGCGATACCCGAAAAATTCGCTTTCCTGAAGGGGATCGTTGGTGGTGGGGACCAGGGTGATCATGGATCCTTTGCGTCTGCTTTGAAAATGAATGAATCTGGCCAGAATCTCCTTCCCGGATCCCGTTTCTCCCTCAAGGGCCACCGGAAGACGACTGTTGGCCAGTTCTCTGGCTTCCTCGTAGATCTCTCTGACTCGGGTATTTCGACTGGAGAACTCTTCCGAGGTCTTTTTCGGCAGATCCGGTTTGTATAATTTCGAAAATGCGGTATGAAGGGTTTTCTGGTTGATGGTTGACGTTTCCTCCTGACGCGACAACAGGACAATGGGGAAACTGGAGAAAGGGGGAGGAGAGGGCAGATCGTTCCATTCCAGCTCGATCATGACGGTACCCAGTTTGACTCTGGCATTCCTGGGGAGGGGATATTCCAGATCCGGTGTGAGGACTGCGCCGTCGAGAAGCGTTCCGTTGGTGCTTCCGATGTCTTTGATATACCAACCCTCGGGTTTATGCCAGATTCGGCAGTGTTCTCCGGAAACGGTGATCTCCTCGATCAGGAGATGACAGGGTAGAGTGCGCCCCAGAAGGTAACTTCCCTGGGGGAGCTGTATGCGACGTTCAGGACTGCTGATTTGTAACATATCCTATTTTAGCATCGAATAACCGCCATCTTCAACAAAATTATGGCATCCTGGCGGTGACACCCGGATTTTTATTGTTCAAGATGGTTGAAATTTGGGGCTGTTTGTAAAAAATTCGTTGTGACATGAACCGATTCATCTCTTTTTCACCGGATGTCTCGCTTGTCTGGTCACCCATGATCCTTTATAATTTCGATATGAATGAAGCAGGTTTTTTCGATGAATTGATTCGAAAGGCACTGGTG
>CAYMND010000017.1:0-15509 GCA_964391685.1 uncultured Clostridia bacterium
CTGCCTGCATGCCCAGAATTTTTCCGTCCGGGTCGAACAGCAGCTTGAGGGTCATCTTGGCGCCTCCGGGGTAATAGGATGCGTGACTGACAGGATGGATGTAGAGTTTCCGGAATTTGATACCGTTGATTTGCAGTGTCTTTTCGTTTGCTCCGGTGTTTCCGGCTGTCAGGTGAAAGACCTTGACAATGGACGTTCCGATGGTTCCTTTGTAGACGGATTGTCCTCCCAGAGCGTTCTCGGCAGCAATTCGGCCCTGCCGGTTCGCCGGACCGGCCAAAGGGACATTGACCAGTTGGCCGCTGATGGGGTCCTGAACCGAAACGGCGTCGCCGACGGCATAGATATCCGGTATGTTTGTCTCCATTTTCTCGTTGACGATGATGGAACCCTTGGGGGTCAATTGAATTCCTGCCGAGGCCGCCAACTCGCTGTTTGGCCGTACACCTACGGACATGACGACAAAATCGGCCATCAGGGTTTCCCCGTTGTTCAGTTCCACATGCAGGCCATCGGTCTTTCGGGTGAAAGCGGTGACCGATGTGGAAGTTCTCAGGTGGATTCCGTTATCCACCAGGGCTTTTTCCAGGGGAACGGTCATTTCGTCATCCAGAGGAGGGAGTATGGTTCTCTGCATCTCCACCACGGTGGTTTTTACACCGGCCTTGGCCAGATTTTCGGCCACTTCGATGCCGATGAACCCTCCGCCCACCACCACCGCCCGGCTTTGGGGTTCGATCCGCCCTTTGATCATGTCCATGTCCGGTATGGTCCACAAGACGTTGACATCCCGATCATCCGCTCCGGGAATGGGGGGAACCAGTGGGGAGGATCCGGGGGAAAGAATCAGTTTGTCATAGGATTCCTCGAACTCGATTCCGCTCAATTGGTTGCGTACAGTGACGGTTTTTCTATTGGGATTGACAGCCGTCACCAGATGATTGGTATGGATTTTCACATTGAACCGCTGTTGGAAGAGTTCCGGTGTCATCAAGAGCAGACTGTCCCGGCTGGGGATGGCACCCGAGAGATGGTAGGGGAGGCCGCAGTTGGCGTATGAGATGTATTTCCCGCGTTCGAATACGGTGATGTCGATATGCTCGTTCAGTCTTCTGGCCCTTGCGGCCGCACTTGCGCCGCCGGCCACTCCGCCGACGATAACCAGTTTCTTCATAATGTCTCCTTCATGTTTCGAGTATTTTGCCGGATCAGTACATTTTCCGGCTGTAAAAAGGGGAAGATTATTCTACCATGATAATGAAGGATATCAGCAATCAAGGTGGTATTATCGGGCCGAGTAAGGAGATATTGTTGCTTTTTAATTATTTGTGGGTCATGATTATAAATATTGTAAGGAGGAGAAATGAGTTTGTTCGATTTTGTGAAAGATGTCGGGAAAAAACTGGTGAACGATGTTCAAGCGGCTTCGCTGAATCCGGAAACCTTGACTGCGGAAATAAAGCGTCACGGGTTTTTGGTGCAGGATCTGGGTATCACTTCGGCGGGTGGCAAGGTTACTGTGGCGGGAAAGGTCTCTTCCCAGGAACTGAGGGAGAAGGTGGTTCTGGCTTTGGGCAACGTGAACGGAGTTGGGCAGATCGACGACCGGCTCATTGTCGAGAAACCGGAGCCGGAATCTCAGTTCTACACGGTCAAAAAAGGGGACACGCTGTCCAAAATCTCCAAGGAGTTCTACGGGAACCCGATGAAGTACATGCTGATTTTCGAAGCCAACAAACCGATGCTTGAAAACCCGGATAAGATATATCCTGGTCAGGCACTACGAATTCCGAAGTTGACAGAAAAGTGAAGGAGAACGAAATGGCTGTGATCAAGATTATCGAATTGTTGGGAGTATCGGAGAAAAGTTGGGAAGATGCAGCTGCAAACGCGGTAAAGGAAGCATCGAAAACCGTAAAGGGTATCACTGGACTGGAGATTGTTAACCAGACGGCCAAGGTCAGGAATGGAACGATTGTTGAGTTTCGGTCCAATCTGAAAGTGGCCTTTTTAGTGGATGAGAAGATGTAAAAGGAGAGTCTTATGAACTTGATGGAAGCGATTCTCAGCGGTAACGGCTCCCCCTTGTCACAGATCGGTAGAAAACTGGGCATCAGTGAGGAGCAGGTGGAACAGGTGGCCCGTCAATACATTCCCGCGCTCACCAACGGGATCAAGAAAAATGTAACTCAGGAGAATGGACTGGAAGGCTTGATGAATGCGTTGAATAAGGGAAATCACGACCGCTATCTGGATGATGCGGAAGCCCTCGGAACGGAACAGGCTTTTCTGGATGGAAACGGTATTCTGGGGCATCTGTTGAAGAACAAGGACACCAGTAGACAGCTGGCAGCCAAGACGGCAGAGAAAACCGGCCTGGATTTGGGTATTCTGAAAAAGGCTTTGCCTCTGATAGCCGGCGTGGCCATGGGCGCTCTCAAGAAACAGACCGGTCGTTCCGGGATGCTGAAGGAACAGCCAAAAGGCGGTTTGTCTTCGGTTCTGGGCTCGCTGACTTCTTTGCTGGATGCCGATGGTAAAGACTCACCCGTAGACGATCTGCTCGGATTGGTGGGTAAGCTGTTCTAAGGTTCGGCATTCCGTTTGGCGGTCCATTTGGCGAAAAGTTGATCGTTGGGGATATGGAGTCCCCGCCCTTCGATGGTGTGACGGTTGGTGAAGCTGCCGTAGAAAACCAGTTTTCGGTTTTTAGAGAAAAATTTGACTCGTTTTCTTCCTTTCCGATCGTATTGGCCGTAAAATTGACCGTTCTTATACACCTTGCCGTCTTTGTCGAATCGGAGTGTCAAGCGCTCCATGGATGTGGTATTGTCGCTGGCGGTGTAAGTCATCTCGGTCTGCCATTCACCGAGGACAGACGGTTTTGAACAAGCGGAAAGAACCAAAGTGAGAAAAATCAGAATAATAGAAGATTTTTTGTATTTCATGATTTTCAATACTTATTTTAAATGATAGAATTGATAGAAGAAAGTGGCAAAGATCTTTTTGTTTCAGAGAAACTAGGACCCTGATGAAAAGATATGAAAAGTGCCTTGACAAGAGAGTTGGTTTTCTTTTAAGATATTTTACTAGGAATAACGGTGATACATGAGCTTACAGGGATCGCTTGATTCGGTCAACTTGGCGGATATTATGCAGCTGGTCTCGAATTCGAGACAAAGCGGTCGATTTCTTCTGACGAAGGATTCCGGTCAGACCGGCATCATATACATCAAGAGAGGAGAGATCGTTCACGCTGAAGTGGAGAATTTTATCGGTGAGGATGCCATTTTCACACTGATCGCCTGGGGGCAGGGGAAATTTGTTTTCGAAGAGGGAGAGTTTCCCGCCAATACCAGTATCACCCGTTCGGTCACTTCCCTGCTCATGGAAGCGGCCAGAAGAATCGATGAATGGAAACTGCTGAGAAAGAAAATCGGATCCATCGACGCCGTACCCGTTTTCAACGAGATCGATCGTCAGGAGCGGCGCAAGATTTCTTTGTCCACTCTGGAATGGCTGGTGATCTCCAAGATAGACGGGCAGGCGAGTATTGCCGAAATTTCCAATAAATCCGGTATCAATATATACGACACGTCAAGAATACTCTTTGGAATGATTACAACAGGGCTTTTACGCTTGCGTTAAGAGTCGGTCTTTTTTTGGTGGAAGATGAGCGGAAAAAATTATGTCCTTATTTTAGATTTCGGATCCCAATACACCAAGCTGATCGCCAGACGCATCCGCGAAATGGGCGTTTTCTCTGAAATTGTCCCGTTCGCCAAAGGCCTGGATCGTGCACGGAGGGACAAACCGGCCGGTTTGATCTTTTCCGGCGGGCCATCCAGTGTCTATGCTGAAAACGCTCCGGCCGTAGATCCCGAGATCATCTCCCTGGGAATTCCAGTTCTCGGCATTTGTTACGGGTTGCAGCTGCTGGTCCATCTGTCGGGATTGCGAGTCGTACCTGCCGGTGAAAGGGAATACGGGCTGGCATTGCTGGAAAAGCGAGGGGAAAGTTCGCTTCTTGAAGGTGTCGGAAACGGCAGCAAGGTCTGGATGAGTCATGGGGACAAGATCGTCGATCTGCCTCCGGATTTCCGGGTTACCGCCCGGACGGTGAATTGCGAATATACGGTGATCGAATCTTCGGGCCGCGGACTGTACGGAGTCCAGTTCCATCCGGAAGTGATCCACACGGAGGATGGCACCGCACTGCTGCGCAATTTCGTCTTCGGTGTTTGCGGAGCACAGGCGGACTGGTCGATGAAGGGATTCGTCGAGGAGGAAACGAAACGGCTGAAAGCCCTGATCGGAGACAGGCGGGTCATTCTGGGTCTCAGCGGAGGTGTCGACAGCACGGTTCTTGCATTGCTGCTCCACAAGGCTGTAGGGGAACAACTGTTTCCCGTTTTCGTGGATACCGGTCTGCTGCGGAAGAATGAATTTTCCGAACTGATGGAACGTTTTGAAAAAAGACTGGGACTCCAGGTCAAGGGAATCGACGCCTCCGAGCTTTTTCTCGGTCGTCTGGCCGGTGTCCGTTCTCCGGAGAGGAAACGCAAGATCATCGGAAAGACGTTCATCGATGTGTTCATGCAGGTCGAAAGAGAGCACGGCCCGTTTCAGTTTTTCGCGCAAGGAACCCTATACCCCGACGTAATCGAGTCTGTTTCCGTAAACGGACCATCCGTAACCATCAAGAGTCACCATAATGTGGGCGGTTTACCGAAAAAACTGAACTGGTCCCTGCTCGAGCCGTTCCGGGAACTGTTCAAGGACGAGGTGCGTCTTATCGGACGGGAACTCGGACTGGACCATGAATTCATTTCCCGACACCCCTTCCCGGGGCCCGGGTTGGCGGTTCGTATCCTGGGAGACGTGACGCCGGGTAAGGTCGCTCTGCTGCAGGAAGCCGATCATATCCTGATCAGCGAATTGAAGAAACAAGGGCTTTACGATAAGACCTGGCAGGCATTCGTCGTGCTGCTCCCGGTGAAAAGTGTCGGTGTCATGGGGGATGTCAGGACCTACCAGAATGCCGTGGTAATCCGGATGGTCGAAAGTGTGGACGGAATGACTGCCGACTGGTATTGGGCGCCTCATTCCTTTTTGCAGTCGGTGGCCGGTCGGATGGTCAACGAGGTGCCGGGAATCAACCGGGTGACGTACGATATTACTTCGAAGCCCCCGGGAACGATTGAATGGGAATAGATGAAGCCCTTCATTCACCTGCATCTCCATTCGCAGTTCAGCCTGCTTGATTCTTCACTTCAGATTGAAGGTCTGGTGGAACAGGCCAAGTCGCTGAACATGCCGGCGGTGGCACTCACCGATCACGGGAACATACTCGGTGCGGTCAACTTCTATAAACAGGCCAAGAAAGGGGGAATCAAACCGATCATCGGATCGGAACTCTACCTGGCATCCGGTTCCCGGTTCGACAAACCCAACCGACAATTGGGAGAGATCAACTATTTTCACCTGCTGGTACTGGTCAAGAACGATGAGGGGTATTACAATCTCTGCAACCTGATATCCAAAGGCTATACCGAAGGCTTCTACCGCAAACCGAGGATCGATCGGGAGTTGTTGGAAAAGTATCGCAACGGACTGGTGGTTCTGTCGGCATGCATCCAGGGGGAGATTCCGTATCTTCTGTTGCACGATCGGCAGGACGAAGCCCAAAAAGCGGCACTCTGGTATCGAGAGAAGTTCGGTGATGATTTTTATCTTGAAATCCAGAATCATGGGCTGCCTCAGCAACTGGAGGTGATCGAGAAGATGATTCCGATCTCCAGGGAGCTGTCCATTCCAATGGTGGCTACAAACGATGTGCATTATCTGAAAAAGGAAGACAGCGACGTGCGGGAGATTCTGATCTGTCTTCAGACCAAGAACGTTCTTTCCGACCCCAACCGGGCCATGAAGAAAGAGACAGATCAGATGTATCTCAAGTCCGGTGCTGAGATGACAGCGCTTTTTGGGCATCTGGACAGTGTGCTGGACCAGACTGTGGATATCGCTGCGAAATGTAATTTTGATTTCAAACTGGGAACCTATTATCTGCCGAAGTTCACCGTTCCGGACGGCATGAGCATCGACGGATATTTCGAACAGGTCTGTCGAGACGGATTCAAAAAGCTGGAGAGCTCTTTTCAGAACAAAAGCAAGACCATGGAAGTGTACCGGGAACGGCTGGAGTACGAGATCCAGAAAATCCGCGAAATGGGATTCCCCGGATATTTCCTGATTGTCTGGGACATCATCCGTTTTGCCAGGGAGCAGAATATTCCGGTTGGCCCTGGTCGCGGTTCGGTCGTCGGCAGTCTGGTGGCTTATGTCATGGGAATCACCTGTCTGGACCCGATGGATTATGACCTGATTTTTGAACGATTTCTGAACCCGGAACGGATCTCTATGCCGGATATCGATATGGATTTCGATGGGGAGCGGCGGGACGAGGTGATCCGGTATATTCGTGAAAAGTACGGAGAAGCCAGTACGGCACAGATCGTGACCTTCGGTCGGATGAAGGCCAAGTTGGCCATTCGGGACATCGGACGCGTTCTGGAAATCCCTTTGAATGATGTCAACAAGATCGCCAAAATGATTCCGGAGGGGCCGAAAGTCTCTCTCAAGGCGGAATTGGCCGGCAATAACGATCTGGTCAAGGAAATCCAGCGTGTGCATCGAGGTCCGGAACTGGTCGATTTCGCCCTTCGCCTCGAGAACAATGTGCGCAATACTTCGATGCATGCGGCCGGTGTGGTGATTGCACCCAAGGAACTGACCCACTTCATGCCGCTCTATCGCAGCAGCGAGGATATCGTCACACAGTTCGAAAAGGAGGAAGTCGAGGAGATCGGTCTGCTCAAAATGGATATCCTGGGGCTGAAGACTCTGACCATCATGAAGAACATCCTTCGGGAGGTCAAGGAAGTGGAAGGAGTGAAAATTGATCTCGACCGCATTCCCCTCGATGATCCCAAGACGTTCGAAATTTTTCAGAAAGGAGACACCGACGGGGTGTTCCAGTTTGAAAGCGGAGGCATGAAGGACTATCTGATCCGGTCTCGACCGACGAAGCTGGAAGACCTGATTGTCCTCAACGGCCTCTATCGGCCCGGGCCCCTGGAATCGGGCATGGCCAACTCCTATGTGAACCGGAAACTCGGCAAGGAGGAAGTGATCTATATCTTTCCAGAAATCGAACCCATTCTGGCAGATACATACGGTATCATCGTATTCCAGGAACAGGTGATGCAGATATCGGTTGTTCTGGCAGGATTTTCCATGAGCAAGGCCGATGAAATGCGCAAGATCATGGGAAAGAAGCAGGAACACAAGATCAAGGCCATCCGGGATCAGTTCATGGAAGGGGGACATCGAAAGGGGTATAAAAAGGAGCAACTGGAGACGATCTTTTCTCAGATGGAGACTTTTGCCAAGTACGGCTTCAACAAATCCCATTCCGCAGCCTACGCCTACCTGGCCTATCAGACCGGATATCTGAAAGCGCATTACCCCATCTACTTCATGGCCGCCCACCTGACATCGGAGGCTGACAAAACCTCGACTTCATCCAAAATGATCCAGTACATTTCCGAGAGTAAAAGGATGGGATTCGACATCCTCCCGCCCACCATCAACCGCAGTGTCGACCGCTTTCGGGTGGAGGATAAAAAGAAGATTCGTTTCGGGTTCATGGGGTTGAAGAATGTCGGCTCCACCGCCATTGATTCTATCCTTCAAGCCCGTTGCAATGGTGAATTCAATGACTTTCCCGATTTCATTTCCCGGATCGATCAGAGCAAGGTCAATCGGGGAGTGCTGGAATTTCTGATCAAGGGGGGGGTGTTCGACGAGTTCGGTGTTTCCCGTAAAGGTCTCTACGAAGGACTCGATGAAATGCTGGGGTTCGCCGCCGCCCTGAATCGACGGGAAGATTCTCAACAGCGGTCTCTTTTCAGCGAGGAGGAGTCCCCGAACCGTCTGTCCGTTCCTCAGTGGGTCAGAGATATGCCTGAATGGGATGAGCAGCAGATCATTGGCGGAGAGAAGGAGGTCAGCGGGATGTACCTTTCCATCAATCCGGTGGAGAAATTTCGGGAAGAAATTGTGAAGGTGTCGAACACCACCATCGGAGATCTGGGGGAATTCCAAGGGGACCGGGTGCGTATCGGCGGTGTCGTCACCTCCTTCAATCAGCGGAAATCCAAGAAGGGAGACCTGTACGGTGAAATCTTTTTCGAGGATCTCACCGGACGTGTCAAGGTGCTGGTCTTCAACCGCAAGGGGAAGAGGGGCAACGGCAGGAACGGAGATTCGATTGAACGGAAGGATTGGGATGAGATCCGGGACACTCTGAAGGTGGACCACCCGTATATTCTTGAGGCCCAATTGCCCAGCCGGGAAGACCAGGAGATCAATCTCTATCTGGATCAGCTGGTGGAACTGGAGGTATACCTGCGGAAGCAGGCCCGAAAGATCGTGATTAAAATCGCCTATGAACAGCTGGACGATGTCTTTTGTCGGGATTTGCAGATCAGGCTGGAGCGCAATCAGGATGGGGTCCCGTACATTATCGTGGTCAACCGGGCAGACGGCTATCGGACCGTCATCGGATCCAGTCAGGGTGGACGGGGATTGAAGCCCAGTCTTTCGATGAAGATGGACATGGAGGAACTCACCGGGGCCAATACGGTGGAGATTCTCTACTGATCAGATAAACGGGGCTTGGCTTTGGCATTCATCAGGGTAGCCAGGGGACGGGTTTTTTCAAAATGAGTGAACACGATCTCCATGACCGAGGTCAGAGGTGCGGCCAGGATCATCCCTACGATTCCCCACAACCAACCCCAGAGCAGCAGGGAGAAAATGATGACCACAGGAGAAATATTCAGTCCGATTCCGGTAACCCGGGGTTCTATGACGTTTCCGATGACGAACTGAATGGTCATGATGGACAATGTCATGAGAACAAATCGGGGAGAGAAACCGAATTGCAGGAAAGCCATCAGGATGGGGCTTAGGCTGGCGATGATGGAGCCCAGGTTGGGGATGAAGTTCAGCATGAAGATCAGAAATCCGAAAAAGATTGCCAGATCCAGATCGAAGAGCAGCATGACAATGGTGCACAGGATGGCGGTAGATGCGCTGATGAAGGTCTTGATCATCAGATAGAGGGAGATTTTGCTTTCGATGGAGCGCAGAAGTTGGGATATGGTTTCCGCTCGCCCCTGGGAATAGGCCAGGGTGATGCGGTTCATGAAGGTATTTCGGCCGGCCAGCATGAAAGTTAGAATGATGATGATCAGGAGCAGGTTGCCGAAAAAGATGGCGAAGGAACTGAAGGATGAGCTGAGCAGGTTGGAGACCGGTTGAATGAGCATGGACCAGTCGATCTGACCCAGCAGTGACTGTTTGTCCTGAAGAGGGAACACTTTCTGCAGCAGATTTTCGAAGATAGAGGCGAAACGGTTGA
Organism: uncultured Clostridia bacterium; assembly: GCA_964391685.1. Taxonomy (GTDB): domain Bacteria; phylum Acidobacteriota; class Aminicenantia; order UBA2199; family UBA2199; genus CAYMND01. The sequence goes on from CAYMND010000017.1 coordinate 9,488, forward strand.
CATAGGCCGGAGCCAGTTCGATGAACTCCTTGGTGCTGGAAAAAAGAATGAGTCCGAAAGTGAAAAGCAGGGAAAATATGGAGAGGCTGATGACGGGGATCAGGATGATTTTGGCGATGTGGATCTTCTGGATGATGCGAAGCAGACCGGTGCTCATGAAAAAAAGGAGGGTGGCGAAGGCGAAGGGAATCAGAAACGAGCTCAGGGCTTTGAGCAGGAAGAGAGACACGGCGACGGCGATAATCAGAACGGGTACAAAGATCCTGTCCTGCTTCATGTTCTATCCCTCAATGATGTCAGTTCCAGCGATCCGATGTCTGACTTTCTTCAACCTCGACGAAATTTTCATGTTTGAACAGCAGAAAATCCATCTCATAACTGTACGAATAATATATGTCAATGCTTTTTTTCTGTTTGTCATGGTAGACTTCAATGGACTGTTTGTCATTGCTGTCCATGGAATAGCCCTTCTCTTGCAGAATGGAGATGATTTTTGCCGTTGCCTTTGAGGAGATGCTCTCGTCGACGCGGATTTTGAGAATCGTGTCCAGAATCTCCTTCTGGGTGGTATCGCTCTTGATTTTGCTGGAAATCAGAATAAAGGCGCAAAACACAACGTAGGCCAACACCACGAAACCCACGAGGGATGCAAAAGTAATCTTTCCGTTCTCGTTTTTCATGACGACACTCTCCTTAACAGTTGCTGGGCCTTGGCTCTGTTTTCCGGATCCGGATCCTTTCGGGACTGGATGCCGATCAGCTTGCGGCAGCGCGGAAGGCCGATTTCGGCAAGGGCCTCCATGGCCAGGGCTCGAATCCAGGCCAGTTCATGGCTCAGGAACCCGGAGATGGGGACAACCGCTTTTTCCGATCGCAGACGGCCCAGGGGCTTGATGGCCAGATGGGCGTACGGTCTGTTACCGGTAAGCATCTCCAAAAGGCTCTTTTCCGTTTCCGGGCAATTCAGTTCTGTCAGAACCATAACCGCTTTTTCATTATAGTATGGGTTGTGGAGCATTTCAATCATGGCGGAACAGATGGATGTTTCCTTTCGACCCGCCAGTGATTCGATCAGACACTCCTTGGTGAGACTTTCCGAGCTGTCGAGTCTCGATAATACGGCGGCCGTCGGCAGCTGTTTCAGACGGTTGAGAAATTCTGCCTTTGAGGCCAGTTTCCGCTGCAGAGGCAGAGAATCAAAATCCTGGATCAACCGATGGATGTCCGGTATGGTGTTCTCTTCAGTATCTCGATCCATTCCCGGGAAAATAGAATCGGATTCGTTCGATAGGGATGCCATTTCATCAATGATCCCGGCCAGATCAAGTTTCAGCTGGGTGGTGGTGGTGTAGCGCTCGGCGGGTTCCGGACTCAGGCAGGTGATCACCAGGCGGTTGAGGCGTTCGGGAATTTTCGGTGTGATCTGTTTGGGGGGGCGGAAAAAGCCCAGGGGTTTGTGGCCGGTGATCATCTCGTACAGGATGACTCCGATGGCATAGTGATCACAACGGAAGTCCACCTGCCCGGCGGATATCTTCTGTTCCGGGGCGATATAATCCAGTGTGCCCAAAGTGTCTCCGGTACGGGTCAATCGACTCTGTTCCACCCACAGGGCTGTGGCGATTCCGAAATCGGTGATTTTTGCAGTTTTCTGATCGGTTATCAGGATGTTTCCAGGCTTGAGATCCCGATGGATGACTCCGATCTCATGGGCTGTTTCGAGGCCGCAGCAGATATCATGGATGATGCCCAGTCGCGCCTTCAGAGGGGGCTGGTGAACGGACAGAAAACCGCGCAGATCTCCCAGTCTGGCGTATTCAGTAACCATGTACGGTCGATCCTGGTGGATGCCGCGGTCGATGAAACGGATGATGTTCGGATGTTTCAACCGCGAAAGAATTCTGGTTTCCCGTAGAAAACGGGCGTGAAGATCCGCTAGTGACCCTGCGTCTTCTTTCATCAGCTTCAGGGCGACCACCGGGCCTTCGCTGAATCGCTGCGCTTTGTAAACGATTGCCATCCCCCCTTCTCCGATTTGGCACAGAACCTGATAGGGACCGATCTGTTTCATTGATTTTTACGGCAATACACCTGATTTCGGCCGTTGTTCTTGGCGAAATACAAGGCCTGGTCCGCCTGGTCCAGCAAGGCGGAGGGACTGGTGTTTTCACTTTCCCGTTCGGCCACGCCGATGGAGACCGTGAGGGATATCACCGTTCCATTCACTTCGAAGGGATGTGCGGTGATAGACTCCCGGAGTCGCTCTGCAAGGCAGGAAGCTCCGGAGAGGGTGGTTTCGGGCATGATGACGGTGAATTCTTCTCCTCCGAACCGAGCGGCGATGTCTTGCTGTCGCAATACGGATTTCAGATGCTCGGCTACTTGCTGCAGAACCCGGTCACCGGTAAGATGGCCCCACTGATCGTTGATTCGTTTGAAATGATCGAGGTCAATCATCAACAGGGAGAGAGGACGTTGGTACCGTGAGGAATACTGCAGCAGGCGCTCCAGTTCCTTCAGCAGGGAGGCCTTGTTCAGCAGGGAGGTCAACGGATCGGTTGTGGCCAGTTTGAGCAGGTGATTCTGATACTCGGAATCCAGGTCGTTCTGGGTGTTGAAGCGCAGGACGGTATTGCCGATTTCGATCCGGTCGCCGCTGAGGAGAGGCGTGATGGATGTGACCAGGACGCCGTTCAGCCGGGTGCCGTTGGTTGACTCCAGATCCTCGATGGCATAAGGGTGAGGGCCGTCCTGTTCCGTCGGCAGAATCCGGCAGTGTTGTTTGCTGATGGACCGGTCATGGAGAAGGAGGTCCGCATGGTGGCTGCGACCGATGATGATGAAGCCGGGATCGAACGAAAAAACGGCTCCGTAATCCGGATCGCCACCCCGCAGGACGGTTAGGGTGAATCCCGGTGTCGGGGCGTCGGTGTCGTGGGATGAGGGGGCGCGGATCAGAGTGGTCTGAGAAAGGGTGTCGTCATTCATCTTGGCTGCTCGTCAGGAAAAAAAGGTCGTCGGGGAGACTGTGAAAGAGAGACAGGGCGGTTGTTTTGGGTTCTTTCCTCGGATTGTCGACAAGCCAGTACCTGAGCATGACCGGGTCGGGTGTGAATTCGATTTTTTTGATTACGGAAAGAGGAATTCCCGGAAAGAAACCCAGCATTTTCAACTCCTGCGGATTGCGTTTTGTTTTCAGGACGGCTTTACGCCAGCATATCCGAAGCTCGGCCTTCGGCAGAAAACGTTGATCCATCGGAAAGCGGACCACCGGAATAATTCCGGGAATCTGTCGGGAATGATAAATCTTGACGTTGTGGAAGTGTACGATGGGGGAACGGGTGGGCGGCGATCCGGACAGGGGCTGCAGGGGTACGGTCTGGGACTTGATGATGGAAGGGGCTGCCTGGCAGTGGATCTCGCGGGAGGGCGTTCCGGTGGTTAAACGGACAGCCAGGTTGGTGGAAAAAGTGGCCAGGGTGTCTGGGGTCGGTTCGCAGTGAACCGTCGGCGGACCGGTCCAGGTGCCTATGTCGTGAATCGATGGTGCAAGATCGCCGGAACTGAGGTGGTGGACCGTGGAATGGAGAAAGGCGCCGGCGAGATTGTCGGATGTTCGGGTATCGATCTGGAGCTTGGCGATGTAAACACTGGCGGCCGGCAGGCTCGGTGTCCGGGAGGAGCATTCCGGGGAAATATCCGCCTCGTGGCTGCCGGTTCGTCGGAAAATCCGCTCCAGCTGGGCGAAAACTTTCTGACTGATCCCTAGTCTTGTGGTTTGCATAGGCTGAAAAGGGCTTTGGACAGTCGTTCGAAAGGTTCGATCAGATCCATTGTCGAAAACAAAGAACGCAAAATGTTCAATGCCGTTTCCTGCTTGTCGGGCTCCGGTGATTCGAATTCCAGTTTCAACGGGAATTTCTGCTGGGGGGTTTGAAAAAGGATCTCCTTGGACTTGATTCTCTGCAGGGTCCCCGGCTGGTCGAGGGGGGGCAGGGTTGTGGTCTGCAGGCTGGCAGTGGTGATGCGGTCGTTTTGACCTGCTTCCAGCATCGACTGGTCTCGAACAAACAGGATGTCGGGATTCTGTCGGATGTCTTTGAGCAGTGTTTTCTTGATCACTTCATTGGTGATATACGGTTTGAGAACGGCGCCGAAGATGATACGGTGAATGGCCGTAGGCTGTATCGGATCGGTATAGCGGAACTCAATCGGGATGGATCGGCTGTCCGTGATCATGATTCCGCCGATAAAGCGCTCGTCGCACTGTTCGACAGTGAGATAACCCAGATACGGGCCGGCCATATTACGCTCCGTGTTTCCGGAGAACCCGATGAACGGTTTCTCCTATTTCAGCGGGATTGATTACGACGGTGACACCGTTTTTCTCCAATGTCTTTATCTTGCTCTGTGCGTCTCCCTTACCGCCGGAAATGATGGCGCCGGCGTGGCCCATGCGTCGTCCCGGCGGGGCCGTGACTCCGGAGATGAACGAAACGACGGGTTTTTTCATCTGTTTTGAAATGAATCGAGCCGCATCCTCCTCCATGGAACCACCGATTTCGCCGATCATGACCACCAGATCGGTTTCCGGATCTTTTTCGAAGAGATCCAGTATATCGATAAATTGAAGTCCTATGATGGGATCCCCGCCGATTCCGACGCCGGTTGACTGCCCCATGCCCAGGTCGCTGATCTGTTTAACCGCTTCGTAGGTCAGGGTGCCGGAACGGGAGACGATGCCGACGCGACCTTTTTTATGTATATGTGCCGGCATGATGCCGACTTTGGCTTCTCCGGGAGTGATGACGCCGGGGCAGTTCGGCCCGATCAGGCGGGTGCCGGTGATTTTGAGAAAATGCCAGATCCTCGCCATTTGCAAGGTGGGGATTCCCTCGCTGATGCAGATGACCAGCCTGATTCCGGCATCGGCGGCTTCGATGATTGCATCGGCGGCCCCATGGGGGGGGACGAAGATTATGCTGGTGTCGGCGTCCAGGGCTTTCACCGACTGCTCCACGGTGTTGAAAACAGGCAGGCCCAGATGGGTCTGTCCTCTCTTGCCCGGAGTGACTCCGCCGACCAGAGGGGTTCCGTATTCCAGCATCTGTTCACTGTGGAAACTGCCTTCGCGACCGGTCAATCCCTGTACGATGATTCTGCTGCTTCTGTTGACAAGAATGGACATGCTTAGACTCCCTTTGACAAGGCTACGACTTTCCGGGCGGCTGCAGCCAGATCGTTTTCGGCGATGAACGAGAGACCGGATGACTCGATGAGCCGACGTCCCTCTTCCTGGTTGGTTCCGATCAGACGGATGACGACGGGTGTGTCGACTTTCAGCGTTTTCATGGCGTTGATGACACCGGCGGCCACCAAGTCGGTCCGGACAATACCGCCGAAGATGTTGACGAAAACCGCCTTTACCTGCGGATCGCCGCACAGGATACGGAAGGCCGCGGTAACCCGTTCCTCCGAAGTTCCACCCCCGACATCCAGGAAGTTCGCAGGTTCTCCGCCGAAATGCTTGATGATGTCCATGGTGGCCATGGCGAGGCCCGCTCCGTTCACCATGCATCCAATGCTGCCGCTGAGCTTGATGTAATTGAGGTTGTATCTTGAGGCTTCCACCTCCAGGGGAGACTCTTCGTCGGTGTCTCTCATGGCGGCGATTTCCGGGTGTATTGACAGGCCGTTGTCATCGAAATTGATCTTGGCGTCCAGAGCGATCAATTCATCGTTCTGGGTCAGAATGAGGGGGTTGATCTCGATGAGTGAACAATCTTTGGCCCACAGCATGTCGTACATGGCCTGCATGATCTTTTTCAGTTTGAACAAGGACGGAAACGGTAGACCCAGGTGCTCTCCGATACGACGGGTATGCGCTCCGACGAATCCGGTAACCGGGTGAACCGGAACCCTGGCGATGCGCTCCGGATTCTCGGCGGCGATTTCTTCGATCTCCATACCGCCTTCACCGGCGATGAAAAGCGGCATTCGGCTTTCCCGGTCTATCAGCAAA
>CAYMND010000018.1:0-15273 GCA_964391685.1 uncultured Clostridia bacterium
GTTGCGGGGATGATCGATGAAAAAACGGTTTTGGTTAAGTTTTGCGATCGGTATTAATTGTCTTACCCTATTTGGCTCCGGTGACATTGCTTTGACTTTGAAAGCTGGAATGCTTCAGAGAGAGGGGGTTTACAAGGAATGTTATGGGGGAACCGCTTTTCATTTTGGTGGCATTATCGGATATGAAGCAATACACTTTTATCGCAGCAAGGTGATTTTGGAGATGGACTGCAATTTCGCCAAGGGAAGCGAGGAGGTGGAGATTGCACATATAGCCGGTGTCTATAATTACAATAGATCCTTGAAGAGGACAGGGGTTGCATTGCGCATGCGGTACGAATACAACTTCACGAAAGATGGGATCTCTTTTGCCGCTGGAGTGCAGCGGGATTTCGAAAAAGAGAAGTTGGATGGATTTGAATGGAGAAGGAATTTTTGGCGGCCAACGGTCTCAATGAGGTATGAACTGAACCTGAGTAAAAATGGAGAAAAGAGGATGCTGATTGGAACATGCTTAAAATTCAGTGTTGATAAACATGTTGAGGTCGAATTGTTAGTCGGCCTTAAGATTTCTTTTACATTATTTCAAAAATTCGGAGGATGAATGGACAGCGAAAAGGTCATTGGCGGGGCGGTCAAGATCATTCTGACTTTCGGCTTGACCATTTTTCTACTGATTAAGGGGTGGCTGGGGTCGTATGAATGTGTTGAAATAAACGGCCACCCTGTGACCTTTTACAAGGTCTACCAAGTTGAAGATGATCCCAAGGAGAACTTCTTCTTCAAGAAAAGACTTTACAGTGAAGAAGATATTCTTGCTTACGCACATAAAATCGGGGGGGTGTTGTATTTTCTCACAGAAGATATGGAGTTGTGTACTGAAGAAGAAGCCAGTTACGTTGCAATAAAGATAAAAAATGAAGAAGAAAAATAAAGAAAAATCGCTGATTCCCGGTAAAGATGATTTCATTCACATTTGGGGAAATGCATATACAGGGTTGCTTTTATATAAGGCTGTATCGATGGTTCTTGGTGTTGTTGTCATCGCTTTGTCCTGTACTGTTACTATCTTGGCACAAAAAGCGAAAGACGTAAAACCTCTTCCAATTTTCATTGATCGAAATACAGGTATTGCGGAACCTGTTGCATTTGAATTGATTGATGCAGCAGGAGAAAAGCGCCATGAAACGGAAGTGAAGGATTTCGTGCGTAATTACCTTCAGGACCTTTATACCTTTAATTCTTATACAGCGAAAAGCAACCTGGAAAATTGCAGCAGAAAAACAACCGATGCGGCATGGGCCATGATAAAGGAAATACTTTTGAAAGAGAAGAGAATGGATTTGGTTGATCAGGAAAGTCAAGGGTTAATTGAGGTGAATTTGCTGATCATTCTTTCACTGGAACCTGAAATCAAAATACAGATTACTTTCAAGAAAGTTGTCATCATGTCTGGAAGTCGACGTGAAACCAATCATGTGGCAGTCATGAAGCTGCATACGGTAAAGCGATATGAAGGAAATGCACATGGCCTGATGGTTGTAGAGTATCGGGAAACTGAAAAGGACTGAAACGGTGGATGAGAGGATGGAAATGTGTCTAACTAGAAATGATATAACGGTGGGGCTTTGGATACACCGAGAGAGACAGCAATGCAGGAATCATATTCGGGATGGGAGGAAACGAGCAATGAGGCTTTTACGAATTTGTCTTGTATTCATATTAACGGTTTTTAGCTTGTACTTAACGGCCGAGGAAGAAAAAGCTGTCGTGAGAATTGATGTAAAAGCGGGAGAAGCGGAAGGAGTCATTCGAGTTGGGACACGAGTGGGAATTGCCACTGCCTTTGAATTTCAGGGTGGAGAGATCATTAAGGACCTGATTCTTGGAGATCCCAAGTTCTGGGTGGCTGAATCAAATGGAAGGGTGGCAGTCGTACGGCAGTTAAAATCAGGAGTAAAAACATCCCTGTTCATCTATACTAATAAAGATATTCTTTATACGTTTCTACTGGGTGAAGGAAACGGTAAAGATGTTGTTAAAGTAATCATAGAGAACCCCTCGACAGATAATATCTTTGAAAAGAGCCTTACGGATTCTTCATTCGATGCAGGAAATTGCATTGGTGAAGAAGTAAGCAAAAGAAAGAGGCGAGTGAATATGGGCTATAAAATCAAAGATAAGTATTTTAGAGTTGAAGCTTGCTTCGATGATGGTGTCTTCACAACAATACAGCTTGATTCGAAAGCGCAGATCAAACCTGCGATATTTCTGTCGCGGGAAAAAGACAAACTGGAGCAGGTCAGATATTCCGAAGAAGACGGTGTATATCGTGTTCATTATATCTTACAGAAGAAAGAGTTTTTTGTTTTGAAAGAAGGGAAAAAAATGTCGATTATAGGGAGTTAGAGATGGAAGAGCGAGATGTAGACAGGCGGAGGAATCGCAAGAATCAACGGAGAAAGATGCTGCCGTTTGTTATCGGTTTATTGGCCATAGGGACAATGGTGTACGGTATTTTCAATTTGACCGGTAAAACCGCAAGTAATAAAAAAGAAACCGCTGTTAAGCAGATTGTACAGGCCACACGGCAACAAGTCGCAGCGATAAAACTAGAAGAAGAAAGAAAGGAAAAGGTCGATAAGGTAAACGGTCGGCCATTCGATCAGATTGGGGAGGAAAAAGAAAAAAGAGATATCTGGAATGAATTGAAGAGGGAAGCAGAGCGTGTGGAGCAAGAAAAAAATGAGGAAAAACAGCTTGACGGAGATTCGCTTCCTTACCATGACGATATTGTTCGATCACTGAAGATTGATCTGAAAGAGGAATGTGGGGATGACCGAAGGCTCTATACGGCTAGTAAAAAAGAAACCTTGGAAACAGAAAAGGAAGAATATAAATTGGAACGGACTTCAATGTTCGTTTATTCGCGAAGTTATCAGAATGCGATATATGTTGACCAGATCCATGAGAATTCTGAGGATGGTTCGAAATGTAATGCTGAAAATCTGTCGGGTGGCACTGATCGGCGGAGCGATGATGTACAAAGGAAAATTCATTATAATGACAATCCGGTGTTCAGAGTAGGCATCGGCGACATTTTGGATGCAGTCGTAACCCATAAAATCGTGAGTGACACCAAAGACAGTCCTGTCATCTGCAACGTAAGCAAGGACTTGTTGGACATTTCCGGTGAATGGGTAATCATACCGTCGGGATCGAGGGTGATCGGTCGAGCAGGACAAGTGGGCAGTATGGGGGCAAGTCGGCTATTTATCTATTTTTCGAAACTAATCCTTCCTAGTGGAGTGGCAATAGATCTTCCTCCGATGGAAACTGTGGGTTTGGAAACAGAGGGAAGTCTGGGGGTTGCATCCAGTGTTGAAAGACATTTCATTCTAAAATTCGGAACAGCGTTTTTGGTCGGCCTTCTTGACGGCCTTGGCGGTTTTGCGCAAGGACAAGTTTCGCAGGGGGGAGGCGCAAGCTATTTCATAGATCGGAGCAGTGAGAATTTTCAGGAGGTGAATGGTGAAATATTGCAGCAATATGGCAATATCCCTCCGACAATTACAATCAATGCGGGCCATAGAATGAAGATCTATTTCCCGAGAGCTATGGAAATATCCGGTTACCAAAAAGCACGAAGCAGGGCATACGGGAGGGGATGATGAAAACGTACATGTTTTGCCTGGTAATGTCTTTTATTTTTACGGTCCTGCCGGCTCAGGAGACATCGAAAACAAGACTCTTGAAAAAGGAGCAGGCGATTGAACTTGCGAAAATGTTGGCTCGGGAAGATGTTTTTCTGGAAGGGCCTGATGTGAAATTTGCCCCGGAGACAATAGGAAAATTTTTCAAGAAAGAGGTCTATGAACAAATGAGGGGCAATCCTTTCATGGGCTATTATTTTGAAGAGGGTGGCCGTTACGTTGGATCGAAAACAAAGACCATATGGATCGATATCATTGCCGGATTGTCAGGGACGAAACCTTGGCACAACATGATCAGACAGGCTATGGAAAAGCTCGCTGAAACCAAAGGCTATGTGTTTGATTCGGAGGCTCCCAATCGTTTGGGATTTTATGTTATTCAGGTACATCCGGAGAAGACAAAGACCAGCCATCCCGGGATTGTTGTAGAGATGTATATTCAGAATCGTGATAACGGAACAGTTCTTTATACACGGCAATATGAAGGGGATCTGAAAGGACCGGAATCCGCCGTAGTAACGGTTTGTGATTACATGTATTTCCTCATTGAACATGAAATGAAGGATAAAAGGGAGTGATGAAGCCATGATGTCAGACGGGGGAATGCTTCAACGTCAGATCTATGACTCTTTGGCACCACTTCGGTCGCTTTTCGATGACCCGAAAGTTACGGATATTGCCATCAAAGGTTTTAATGGTGTTTTTGTACGACGTCAAGGATGTGGCTTTGAACCTTTCGAAGTGGCTTGGACAAGTGACGATGAGATCCTGATGGCCTGCCGTCAATTGGCACGGTTCATGGGAAGGCCTCTCGATACCGAAAATCCAATGCTGGATTGTCGTCTCCCCGATAAATCAAGAGTCAATATTGTCGTCAATCCGGTGTACAGGGGAACCGTTTTTCTGTCAATCCGCAGGTTTCCTGAGCATTCTTTCAGCCTTTCGGATCTGGTTGCCGGAGGTTGTCTAAACGATGACTCTGCCAGTTTGCTGAGAAACTTAGTAACTCAGGGGAAGAATATCCTGATCAGCGGTGGTACTGCTTCCGGGAAAACAACTCTCTTGAATGCTCTCGCCAAATGTATTCCCGATGATGATGTGATTGTAACAGTGGAAGATTCCATGGAAATCAATCTGGGTGACAAACCATTGTGGATTGCTTTGGAAACAAAAGCCAGGACTTACGAAGGTGGCAATGAAGTGGGATTGAAAGAGCTTGTGAAGAATTCTCTGCGTATGAGTCCCAAATGGATAATTGTTGGGGAGGTTCGTGGCGGAGAAGTTTTTGATATGATCCGTGCTTTCAATACAGGTCATTCTGGAATGACCACAATACATGCAAATGATGCTGTTTCCGCATTGTATGCCATTGAAATGATCTATCAGCAGTATGTCAAAGTTGAGAATCTGCAGGTGTTGAGACGATCTATCATGAACACGATCAATTGTGTCGTACAGACATCGTACGATAAAAAAGAAGGTCGAAGGGTACGGGAAATTCTGTTGGTATGCTGTGAAGGGGAAGAGTACTCGGGGGAGTACACGCTGAAAGAATAAATTTCACGAGGAGGAAAAGGATGACACTTTTACAGATTGTCAGTATGGGTATGTTTGTTGCTATGGGAGTTCTTGGGTACATGATGTGGAAGCGGAAACAAGATGAAGGAGAAGAGTAAAATGCAGATAAAAACAAAAGGGATTCTTCTGCTTTGTTTTCAAATCTTATTCATCTTCGCTCTGCCCTTGACTGCCGGTACAATTGATTTCAGCTCAACAGAGAGTGATGTTAAAACAGCTGTAAAAACTTTTGTTACTGTTGCAGCTTTGATTGTAGGCGTTGTCGGTTTCGGACGTGCGGCCTGGAAATTTTCTCAGGGAGAAAATGATGCCATTCAAAGTCTGCTCGCAGCGCTGGTTGCAAACGGTATAGCCATGATCGCCCAATCATTTAAATGAGACAGACACATTTTAACAAATTGTATCATCGTATTCAGCAAGAGCCCAAGATATATGGGCTGACATTTCCGCAACTCATGCTGGTTTTAATCATCCTGCTTGTTGGAAGCCAAATCGCCAAGCCATTGGGGCTCCTGTTTTCGGTTGGAGCTTCATTCGGTATGGCTGCAGTGGCCTATTTGATCATTACAAGAATGGCCATTGCCCGGGATGGACTTGGAAATGACAAAACAGCAAATCTTATCAAGAATTGCTGTGCTTCCAATGAGTATTCCAGGGAATGCTTTGTGTTATTGGATAAAAAGACCGAAGGCATGTCAGTGGGAAACAGGCGAAAAAATGCTGTATAAAGCTCCGACCTATAATGATCTGATTAGGACATTTCGGAAAAAAGAACAGAAACTCGCAACAGTTCTTCAATATGTGGATTTTTTACCTTTCAGAATTGTCGGGGATCTGCCGGTGATTATACAGAAAGATGGATCGTTTCTTATGCTGTTTGAATGCGAAGGAATTGATTATGAGGGCAGTTCGGTACAGGACCAGGAATTGGCATCTCATTATATAGCGAAAGCATTCGAGAAGCTTGAACCGGGTTTTGTGATTGAGTCGCTGGTTGTCCGGAGTAAGGCCAAGATTCCTGAAATCACTCTTATGGAAGGTTCACCGAGAATTGCTGCCTATCTGAAAGAGCGTAAAGATCGTTTTTGGAAAAAAGAAGCGGATAAAACATATTCCAGCCGCTTGATCCTGACATTTAAAATGAAGCCCAGAGGTGTGAACAAGAAGCGCCCGTATCATTTCTATCTGAGCGACAAGAATCGATACGCTTACCTTGTTGACGATATCAAGGAATGGTTTAAAGTTTTTCAGACCAATTACATCTCTTTTAAAAGTTCCTTGGAAAGGTTTGGTGCGAAAGCGATGAGCAAGGAGCAGACATTCAGTACTCTTTATATCTTGATTAACCAGAAAAATCCTCCCAAATACAATCCCGAGTTAAGTCTCAATGCGCAATTGGCGGATTGTTACTATCGCTTCAAGAACAATATTCTTGATTTTGATGATGGCAGGCGTTTTATGAAGGCCGTCACGGTCAGGGGGTATCCGCAGGGGACAATGGCCTTGTATCTTCGTAAACTCTATGAAATCGGAAGTGAATTCACCCTTAGGGTCTCTGGAGAGATTCTTGATTATAGAAAACTACAGAAAAAGCTGGCAATGCGTTCGAATATTGCCAATTCACTCAGTCGTTACAATGCGGCTGCAGGCATGTATGTCGAAGAAGTGGCCGGCTTTGTCGGTGAAGTAGAAGGAAACAACCGTATTCCGATATCAATGGATTTCTATATATATATTTACGGTACAGATGAGGAATCCTTGAATATGACTGCGGCCAAAATTGATACCACAATGAAAGAAATCGGTTTTGGTCCTCAGGAAGAACGGGGGAATTTCAAGAATGCTGTGTTTGCCATGCTACCAGGGCATCATCAGTTTTCCGGAAGAAATACAGTTTTATTGTCTTCCAATATGGGAGACCTTTTCCCAGTGCATCGTCTTTACCCCGGAGATGAACAACCCACTGAGTTTTATCTGGATAAATCTGATGCTGTTTTTTCTTTCGATCCCTTTACACCCAGGGAGACAGCTCATCATATGATGATTTCCGGTCCGTCGGGCATGGGCAAGAGTTTTGTCGCCCAGAAAATGATTACTGCCTCGCTGGGTATAAAGCCGTTGATCTATGTGGTGGATCTTTCACAGTCTTTTACCTCGATGTTTGAAGTTCTGCAATGTGAGATGCCGGAAAAGACATCGATAATGAGAATAACAAGCGATAAGCTTGATTTCAGATTCAATCCATTTCTGGTTTCACCCGATGTCAGCTTTGAAAGTCCGGAATTCGAGTCCCAAATCGAATTCTGTGAGAATCTGGTGAATATCATGATGGGGCGGGCTGTTGATGAAACGAATCGGGTCAAGATCAGGAAAAGTCTGGCCCATTTTTTTCTAGAGTACAAAATGATGCTGAAAACGGCTCCAAAGGCACCTCCACCGCTGGGTATGCTTCACTCGATCATCAAGCAGGAAACAAGAGATGAAAAGCTGGCAAATGCATTGGAATCATGGCTGTATGGCAGGAAGGGTGAACTGTTCAATTCCGGTCAGGATGATTTCATGTCAGCCGAGTACTGTTATTTTGATTTACAAGATATTGAAAAATCACATGAGGAGATGCAGGCAATCATTTTTTCTCTTTTTGGAAAAATTCAAGCGGATATTCAAAAGAACCATGATCGGGTAAAGAGAAAATTTTTGATGCTTGATGAAGCACATCGCTATCTGCAGATTCCTGAGTTTAGACATTGGATCACCCAGTTTTGTCGAATGGGGCGTCATTATAACGTCTTGGTCGGGATTATCACACAGAGTATCAAAGATTTGTTCGGAAATGATGATAATGCTGGCATAACCACGAATTTGAAACAGCTGATCATGTACGGCGGAGAGATGAATGTAGATGAAACATTTAAAAAAATGGCTTTCTCGGAACAGGCGGTTGATGCCTATCATCAATTAGAGATTATAAAAAGGGAATTTTTATTCTGGAGATCTTCGGGGGTAGTACGGCGGCTTCACGCTCTGACTGACCCCTGGAGCTACTGGTTGCATACATCGGCACCACGTGATCGTGTCATCAGAGATATGTATAAAAAAAAACATAAGGGTGACTTGCTTGCGGCTATCGAAGAAATTGTGAGGAAATCGGAAGGAAGCAAGTCGAATGAAGATCGCTACAAAGTCCTTGAGGATGGAATATGCGCCTGAAGAAAAAAATTCTGATTCCGCTTTTTGTAATATTGTTGATTTTTTCCCTCTCATCTCAGAGCGTATTGGAGGAAGCCGGTAAGATTATGAAATTATTGGGATTGGATGTTCCTGTTTTTGATTTGCTTCTAACCGATTCCGAAAAAGACTGGTTGGAAGAGGAGAAGAAAACATGGGATTGGTGGAAAAATCTGTATGATGATTTCTGTGATGTTTTTGACGGTAGATTGAGACAGTTGATCGAGCGTCATACAGGGTTTACGGCTCATGGAGGCGGATTTGATGCTCTGATAGATAATATTGAAGACCTTCTCGATTTTACTGAAAAATCAATATATTACTCTGAATATCTGGATCGGACCATTCTGGCAAAGATCAGGAAAAGAGACTGGAAGAAAGGGCTTAAAAAAGACAGAGAGGATGAATCCCGGAATCAGGACTCTGAGGAAGTAAGGGCGGATGAGGCACAAGAATTCAGGGAAATACTGTTGGAGCCCGAGGCCCAGATAATTTATAAATCGAGCTTCTTCTATGGCCAGGAGAATGGAAGGACAATGATAGACAATGAGATGACTCGACGTTGTGAAAGACTGCATATGATTGAGGGATTTCTGAATCTGTTGACTCAGGTCAAAGGTGACGAGGAAAGAAGGACAAAAGAGTTGGAGCGGCGTCTGAGTCTTCTGGAAGAGAAATCCAGAACCGAGGCTCTTGTCAGTGAAAATGCCGAGGGTGAGGCGGTTACTGATACGGCTGGATTGTTGGCGACTATGATCAGTATCACTCAAGATCTGGCAGTTGTGGAGGAAGCCGTCCACAAGATGATCAAATATGACAGAGAAACCGATGTACAAGATTTTCTCAACTTTCGTCGGAGTATCCAACTGATAAAGGATTTCAAGTGAAGACATTTTTAAAATGGTTTCCGGTATTGATACTTTTGCTGTCGTTAGAGTTACAAGCTTTTCTCATTCCAGTTGTGGATGTCGGCTCTTGGTTGGCGGAAAGCGTCACTTTTGCTGAAGAACTCGAAAAGTTCGTAAATTTTGTTAAATTATATCAAAAATTCAAACATATCCTCGATCAACGAGTGGATAAACTGAAAAGAGGGTTCAAGGGTTTGTCAGAAAAAGGTGTACGGGAGATGGGAAAAGTGTCGGAAGAACTTTTCAAAAGACTGGAAGAGTCTGAATATTATAAGCACTATCAGAACAGGACGATTTTTCAGAGGGTCGAAAACGGGCAAAAATTGCTCGATGTAGTAAAGGATATTGTGGATCTGGAAAAGGAATTTAAAAATACGACTCTATATTTGGATCCTGTTTACAGAGAGTATCTGGATGAGCAATATGAAGCCTACAAGGAGCATATTACGCGTTTGGAACATCGCATGAAATATCTGAATTACATGAAAGAGGCTGATAAAAGGCGGTTGAAGGCGTTTGAAAAACGGTATCGGCTTTTTATAGATTCAGGAGTTGGAATGGATTCCAAACTGGGTGGTAAAGTGGGGAGTGAGGCGCAGGCCATTTCGCTTTTAAGTGAATCTATGTTGGAAACAGTCTTGCAGGATCAGGAAATTGCCGTTCTCATGAGATTGAAGTTTGAGGAAACACTCAGTCGTTTCCTGAATGGGGTTTTGCTTCAAAATCGTATGTTATTGATCGGTCAGAAAAAAAGGAAAAAATGAAGAAACTGACAGTTGTTTTCTTAATATCGCTTTTTCTGATGTCGGTGAAACTGACTGCTCTCGGCATACCTGTCTTTGATCTACATCGAATAACAGCTCTGGTGGCGGAACATCTGCCGATAAAAGAATGGTGGGATCGATACAACAGGGAATTTGAAGGAGGTGACGGCGTCCGTGGGTTGATCAAGTTTGATCAGCTTCTTCTGGTAAATATATGGGGCAGTTTGGAAGGATTGGGGCCAAAGAGATATCGGGAGTTGTTTGGTGAAGAGTTAAAGGCGTTTCAGCAAACATTTCTCGAATGTGATTATTTTGAACGATTTGTAACTGACTCGATTAAATCTGTTCTGGAGCAAGTTGTCAAAAAGGATTTTGATGAAGATGTCATGGGAGAAAATGTACTGCAGGGGAATATTTATTATGCAGCAAATACCGATATCAAGCAGAAAGTCGACAATGGCTTGAAGTTCAAACGGGAAATCTATGAGAAACTGGCCGGTATGTCCAAGGAGTGGGCTGTGAGAAGTGAAGTGGATCAGAAAGATCTCGAACGATTTGGGGCTGTATGTGACTATATAGATGATATAGACAAGGGGGATGACGATCCGTTTGGTTTTCTCGCTTTTGGTAAGGCGGTGAATCAGCATGAATTGGTTATGTTAATGGTGGCTCTGCAGAATGAGGAGATTCAGGCGAATCGAAGTATCCTGGAGATGTTGCGCTCACTTCATGAATTGGACATTTACAGGGAATTGGAGAAATTGCATGAGTTTTAAGGGGGTTCTGGTTATCGCACTTTTGAGTGCTGTTCTGAACGGACAAATGGTTGAGGGACCCGGGATAAGTGTCAAAGATAAAACCGCCGTCGAGAGTGAAGTGGCCAAATTGACTGCGAAGCTGGCTCAGTTGCAGACATATTGGTCAAGGTATATCAATCATCGGGATCAAATCAGGGAAGGATTTCTTCATGATTCGATTTTTAAGCTGAAAGGTTTGGCTCAGGACCAGATTGACTTAGCATTCGAGAAATTCGACGTTTTTCAAGTTTATCTGGAGCGGTTAAAAGAATCTATCTTTGTTGCTGATCCTGAACACAAGGAAAAGTGGACACAGATGCTCGACAATGCAGCAAACTTGACAAGAATATATCCGGAACTCAATGTGCTGAAAAACCAGACGCTGAATGGAAAATGGGAAAAAGGAACGGAGAAAGTTCTTATGGACAGGAAGAGATTTCTTTTTGAACAGTTGGAACGGATAAAAGCTTTGGCCAAAGATTTGAGAAATCTCAAGAAAACCAACGAGAAACGAATTGAACGGTATCGTCATATGTTGGAACAATTGAAAGAATGGTCCCAGGCAATCCCGGGAACCTGGGAAGGCTCCTTCAACCAGCCCATGCCGAAATCAAAACTCATGTGGGTGATCGTGGAAACAAAAAAAGAAATTGTCATACTGAAACGCAGTATTTTAAGCATCATCAAGTTCGCAACCGATGAAGAACTTCGCAAAGACATTCTTTGCCTGGAAGAGGTAAGGTATGTTTTCTAAATATTGGCTTCCGAACGTGGTGCTGGTCATTTCCGTTCTAGTTCCATCAGAAATCAAATGCGGAGAGATTCCGGTTGTGGATTCCGGGCGGATCAAACAGTTCAAACAGGATATGCAAAAAATAATCGGGGATATACGGTGGGCAATCGGAATATATGACGATGTTAAGGGCTCTTACCAGCAGCTAGATAAACTGTTGGGTGATGTCTATCGTGAAATTAACGGCTTGATAGAGGGTGATGTGCTGGAAATCCTTACCGATGCATTAACGGGGGACTTCACGGAGATCATTCTCAGCGGGAATTATTTCAAACGATATATAAGCGGTAATTTTAAAAAGCTTTTGAATGATGTGATCTCGATGGATCATTATTTTGGAGAATCCAGTCTGGTCTCGGAAGAAAGAGGGGGGAATGTATATATGAAAAATTCTCAGGTAAAAAAACGATATGAAGAAGTAGCTGTCTTGAAAAAGGAACTGCTGACCGCAACTGAAGAAGCTCTGGAGATTTTGCAGCAGGTTCAGCTGTTACAGGAACTGATCGAAAAACAGAGTGAATTGAAGATCATGGGGCAGATTGGTGAAAAGCATGGAATCGGGGGCTTGGAAAAGGCTTCCGGAAAAACGGTCAACACTGATTCATTCTGGGCGGTATATGCAATCAGTGAATATAAGAGAATGATTAAACTGTTCGGTTCATATGCGATTCTGGAACAGAAAAGAAAGGAAATCCTACATCGAGAACTCCTGACGATCAGAGGGTACGCCATGCAGCTGGAAGGGAAACCGTGATGGAACCCCGGAATTTTGAAACGGAGAGCTTTGTCAATGAAGATGTGATCCGGATGGTGGTAGGCACCATCAACAAGACATCGGCCAATTGGATGGAGATGTTCAGTCAGTTGGGAATGATCATTTTCACGGTGATATCAGCCTTGGAATTCATGAAGGAGGCATTGAACATTGCTCAGGGCAAGGAACACAATCTCATGGGCAAGCTGATCCGGTATGCCATGGTCGGAGTATTGATAACCAGTGCACCGTCACTGGTTAATGGATTCAAGCAAATACCGCTGACAACGCTGGATTTCATGGATTACAATCGCGCCAGGGCGGAAGAACTGGGGAAGGAAATCGTGCGCATTCAGCAGGACCAGAGCATTCTGGAGGGATTGTGGTCTGCCACCAAAAATATTCTGATGGCGCCGATTTATCTGCTCGGTCAACTCTTTTACTTTATCGCCTCTGTCACCACTACGATGGTATATGCTTCTTATACATTCATGTTCGATGTTCTGCTGTCACTGGCTCCCATCGCTTTTCCTTTTCTGCTGTCCGATGACCTGAAAGATATCTTTATAAACTGGATCACCAACGTGATCAGCTATTCAATCACTTTTCCTCTCATCGCCATCGGAATCAATATCATCATGCACATTCAGAATGAGTTGATGTATCAGAAAGTGATGGCGGCGGGAGAGCTGAATTTTTTACAGATTGCAATCATGTCGCTTATCGTCTCCTTGACGGCGATCGGAATCATCATGGCGGCTGTGAAAACCGCAAGGCATTTGACCGGAGCCGGAGGAGGCGGTGGAGTCGCCGTAGCTGGAATGGGCATGGCGGTCGGAACGGTTATGACAGCCATGAAAATCGGAAGTACCGGAGGCAAAGGAAAAGCGGCCGTGACGACCGGGGTGACCGTGGCAACCGGAGGCGCCGCCGCTGCCGTTTCCAGGGCTGTATCCGGGGCTGGAGCAGCAGCAAAGACTGCTGCGGCAACATCGGAGATGGCCTCGACAACCATGAAGGCCGCAGCTTCGGATTAGGGGGATCCGTGCAATTTTCGATTACCGAACCGGTGATATCCCCAGAGCATATCAAGATCTTGATGGCTTATATCAATAATGCTGTCGGTATAAGCAATTCGATGGGGATTTTCAGAGATCTCGCTTTTCTTTTTTTCCCGATACTCATTGCCCTGGAGATGGCCAGGGAAGCGCTCAATATCGCTCAAGGGAAAGACAGCCGGATTTTCATGATGCTGATCAAGGTCTTTACGGTCACGATTCTGCTGGCGTCTTTCAATCAGGGGGGAACAAAGACATTCGGAGGGGGAAATTTTCAACTGGGAAAAAGTGGGCCGTTCATGATGATTCCGTTTCATGCCATCGATACCTTCTATCAGGTATCTGACGCCAAAGTGGCGGAGGTGAAGCGGTACCGGGAGGCGATAACAAAGGATCAAGGGGGAATATTCAAAGCAGTGTACAGTCTGGCTACCTTGTTCGCCAAACTCAATCCGATCAATATCATGGCGGCAATCGCCTACTACATCAGCAACATGATCGGGGCCGCGGTTTTCCTGTCGGCATTCGTTTCCTATACCTTTTTGCTGCTGGTGGGGCCTTTGGCGGTTATGTGCCTGATGAATGAAGAACTCAGTTTCATTTTCAGATCATGGATCAAGGGAGTATTGGCGTATGTGGTGGTATTTATCATCATTTGTCTGGCTTTGGATGCCAATATGTCCTTTCAGGTCAGTGCCATCCAGCTGGCTCACGGTGAGGTCGGCCTGGGATTCTGGAGATCCACCAAGGTGACTCTCTATATGGCTTTCCTGTCTTTGGGCAACTTCTTTGCGGCCCTCAAGATCGGTCCGATTCTTTTTCGAATCGGTGATGGAAAATCACTTCTGGGGAAATAAATACTTTGGTGACATCTTGTAAAAAATCTTGAAATAGTCCATATCCGCGGGATTCCGCGAGGTTTTTCCTGTTCTGGATAATTTCCAAATTTCAAAGGGACTACTCCGAAGGGCATTTTGGAACCATAGCGGAAAAGTATGGAACATCTGTTATAGATATCGGAGTGGATTGTACAGCATAATTTTCATAAACACTTAACCACAACAAGGATGTCGTAACATGCATGAAAGCCGGGAAAAAAACGGTGTATCCTTTTGGCACCGGAAATATGAAGGGAAAGAAAGTGTTCTGAATGAGAAACCATAAATCCAATCAGCCTGAAACGACTGAAAGAGATTCCAGGATTGAATATGCCAGAAAGAGATGGATTTTGGCGGCGGAATCCAGCGGTATCGGAATCTGGGATTTCAACTTGTTGAACAATACATTGGTGGGTGATGAAATTGCCCATCGCTTGTTCGGAAACAACGGCAGGGAGGTATGCGAATCGGTTGACTTGATCTTGAAAAAAATTCATCCGGAGGATTATGAAAAGATTCGGGGCGAATTGGAGAAGGTCAAAAAAGGGAAATATAACCTGGATACGAATGTCCGTATCTTGGGCTCTGACGGTAGCATCCGGTTTCTAAAAGTAAACGGTGTGATTGAGCATGATGACCAGGGCAGACCTGCGCATCTCATCGGACTGAGTTACGATATCACCGAATTGATTCAAACGGTAAAAGAAAAAGATACATTGAGTACGCAGCTCCTGCAGGCTCAAAAGATGGAATCCATGGGCAGACTGGCCGGAGGTGTGGCTCACGATTTCAACAACATGCT
>CAYMND010000019.1:0-15157 GCA_964391685.1 uncultured Clostridia bacterium
CCAGATCATGTCGAAAGTCTGGCCGTGTTTGAGACCTACCCCCTCCATCCGGCCACATTCACGAAAACCGTTCCGCAGGTGAAAGCGCAGACTACCGGGATTCCTGGACGAGATATTGGCCAGGAAATTGGTTATACCCTGCTTTTGGCCCTGTTCAATCAGAAGATCGAGAAAACGTTGGCCGATGCCTTTCCCGGTGTATTCGGGATGGATGAAATAAGTGAGTGTGGCTGAATGCTTCATTGTCTGGGCCGGATGAAATGGAGCAAGATAGGCGAAGCCGATCACCTTCCCCTCGGATTCGGCCACCAGGAACGGATAATCCGGCTGGGATGTACGGCGGTCCTGGAAAAAGTGTTTGCCCACCGGTTGCTCGCTGTAAGCAGCAAAGGATTCGGCGACGAAGTGGTTGAAAATATGGCTGATGTCACTCCAGTCATCGGATACCACATCTCTTATGATCGGTTCCATTGGGACTCCTTTCGTTTGACTTGTGAACCATATTATAAAACACATGAGAAAAGCACGACATCATATTTTATACCGATCAGCCGGGTTGGTCGTTTTATATTTCTTGGAACTGGTCCAGAATGAAGAAATCAAACGTAAGAAATATAAGGTATTGAACTGATCTTTGAGTAAAACGGAAAAGCTGGAGTGAAAAATGCACAGCCTAAAAATTGTGATTACCTTGATGATTTCGGGATCGTGTTTTTGGGTTTCTTTGTTCGCCGAGAATGAATTCAGTGGAAAACTGCAGGCGGAACTGAACGGACTCATCGTCGGCAGTGAAGTGCCCGGTGCCACATTGGCGGTGATCCTGCCTGACGATACACTCATCAATCTGTCCGCTGGAGTGTCGGATCTGGAGAACAGGCGGCCCATGCGGCCGACAGACGTCATGTTATCCGGGAGTATAGGAAAAACCTACGTCATGGCCGTGTTGATGCAGCTGGTGGATGAAAAACGGATGGCCATAGATGATTACCTGTGGCAATACCTGGGGAGGGAACCCTGGTTTTCCAGACTGCCCAACGCCAGAGACGTCACCCTGCGCATGCTTCTCAACCATACCGCCGGGATACCGGAATATATTGAAAAGGAATCTCTATGGGATGAGGTCAGGGAACATCCGGATAAAGTCTGGAGCGGTCCCGAACGGTTGATCTACATTCTGGGCGACAGTCCGCGCAACGAGGCGGGAAAGGGCTGGAGTTATGCCGATACCCATTACATTGTACTGGGTATGGTCATAGAGAAGGTCACCGGAACGGAATACTACCGGGAGCTTCAACAGCGCATCCTGACTCCCATGAAGCTTGAGCGCACCATTCCTGCAGATCGCAGAATTCTGCCGGGACTGATTCCCGGTTATTCGAGGCTCGACAGCCCGTTCAATTTCAAGGGCAGGGTGCTCGACGAGAAGGGGCGATACCTGTTCAATCCCCAACTGGAGTGGACCGGAGGGGGATTGGCGAGCAACGCGGCTGAACTGGCGAAATGGGCGAAGATCCTCTTTTCCGGGCAAGTCATCGAGAAAGAGTTGCTACCGGAGATCATGCAGGGCGTCAAGACGGGCAGCTCCTACGAATACGGGCTGGGAGTGATCATCTGGAATGCCGACTTTGGTACTCTCTACGGCCACATGGGGTTTGCGCCCGGATACAATTCGATCATGGGATATGTACCATCCCGTAAAATTGCCGTTGCGATGCAGTTCAACTGCGATTATCCGGGCCAGGTTTTGAAGAAGGATCGCTATGAATGTCTCGAGCGGTTCATCCGGCTGGCGGTGGCGTTTGCTGCTGGATCTTCTCCGTCAGCGCCTTCTTGAACTCGGGATTGACTTTCGCTCCTGCGGTTTCAGCCCGGATCAGACAATCCATCGCCTCGTCGTACCGGTTTAGAGAAAACAACGCCAAGGAAAGGTTGTTGTATGCGTTGCTGTGTGTCGGATCGGCTTCGATGGCCTGAGTGTACTGTTCCACCGATTCGGCGAAGCGGCGCAGTCGGAACAGGATGTTACCGTGAATGTAGTGATAATCCGCCGGTATGCTGAAGGTCTGCGGAATGGGTTCCCGCAACTGGTTGCGGATGGCGTCGATCTGAGCGTCTACTTTGACCAGGTGTCCCTCGTATTTGGCCCGGGAGGTGTTGTTCTGCCCTAAGGCCGACAACATTTCTTCATAGTTGGCCTTGGCCTGCTCAAGGCCTTCTATTTTGCTTCGCAGAGAATTCATGTACTCCTGATGGGTGAAGGTGATCAACCCGGCCATAAGCTTGAAATTTTCCTTGGCCTTGACGATGGTTTCCAGGGCCTGGGGAAATTCCTGCCGTTTCATTTGCATTTGGGCGATCAGGTACGTGGCGTTGGCATGCTCCGGCATAATGGCCAGACATTCAAGAGCTTTTTGCTCCGCCTGCTTCAAGTCGTTCTTGGCAAGGAACTTGTTGGCTTTGAGGTAGAGCGGGTTGGCTCTTTTGTAGGCTTCTCGCATTTTCTGGTCACCTTCATTGTAGGCGATCTGAGCTGACAATCCCGCCGAGAGCAGCAGAATAAGCAGCAGAGTGAAGACAATCGCGGGATAGGAACTGTTCTTTGAAGTCATTATCTCCTCCTTTATTGACCGGAATCCCCTCCGGTGTACATTACATGATAATCTTCCTGAAATATGAATTGCAAGTGACAGAGAGTAAAATTTCATTGTTTTTCGAACGATGATCCATCGGGAGAACTCTTGTCTTGATTCTTTTTTAGAAAGATGAGGCGAAGGCCCTGGGAGGCGGCGTTATTTTCTCCGTATTGTTTCGATCATGGAAACGATGCATTCTTCCACCTGATCCGGAGCATCTCGATAGAGATGATGAGATGCGTTTTCAGCCAGAATGAAGCGGCTTCTGGTGGATTTTCCGGTCAAAATGCGACTCTGGTCAATCCAGAATTTCTGGAATTCTCCGGCGACCGGTCCGAAGGCCGGATTGAGTCTCCCTGCAGCCATGACGCAGAGAGGCGTGCCGTTGAGAGATTCGATGGCTTCGACCCGTTCGGCGGTTTTCGTCATCTGGCTGTGCTCCGAGGCGATCATGCGGAAAAATGAAGACTTGGCTCTGTCTCCCGGATCTTCTGATTTTGCCTGCGAATCGGCCATAGCCTGCCATTCGGCGGTCATAAGCCGGGCAGTTTCCTGGAGTTCCGGGTAACACCTGCCCAGGGCGAAATCCATGGGCGGGGGGTCCAGCAAGACGATTCCCGCTGTCTCTTGGGGATGGTGTGAGGCAAAAATCAGAACGTTCCAGGCTCCCAGGGAATGGCCTACCAGCAGGTAGGGACCCGGAATCCCGGAATTCTCGAGTAATTTCATCAATTCATCGGCCTCGCGTTCGCCGTCACGGGGCAATGGACCGGGTTCGCTGTGTCCGTATCCGGCCCGATTGTATGTGATGACCCGGGTGACACGGGCCAGGTGATCCTGCAGATCGATGTATCTGTCCAACTGGTCGCACAGTCCGGTTTCTATGACCACCACCGGCTCTCCCTGACCGGCCAGTCGGATCAACAGACGGTGGGTACCGATGTCGATCATGTGCTCCTGATGCTTTTCTTGGACTTCGGGGCTAGGCAGGTCCGGGTATTGAGTGGATTCTTCCCATTGCAGTGACAGACAGAGACTGATCAATATCAAAAGGAGAATGAAAAACAGTTGTCTGCTCATGAAAGGGACCTCCTTTAGGAGTTTTTAAAAAAAGAGACACATCCTGATTATCCGTCCGCTGAACCGACGAAGCAAACAAAATCCTCTGAACGGCGGGAATGTCCCTGTAAACCGGTTCAATAAAAAAGAAATCTCTCTACGGTTTTTGCCGGGTGTCCGGTTATGCTCCGTATCCGTTTTCCATTTTTTGTACCAGGTTTTCGATGAACTGCGCGGCCGGAATACCGTCGATGGCGTCGTGGTCGATCAGGATGGTCAAATGAAGGATTTCCCGGATTTTTATTTCATTCCGGTGAACGATGGGCTTTTTACCGAGGCTCCCCAGGGCCAGGGTCAGAGGATGCATGCTGAACGGAATGATCCATCCTCGGCTGTGGCCGATCATTCCTGCAGTGGTTACCATGACGGTCCCCATTGATTTTTTCATCCGGACAGGATTGCGCAGGAAGAAATATCTCATAACAGCGAGACGCAACCACTGGGGAAGGGAGACAAAAAATCTCATTCCTGTGGTGTTCCGTTTTTTACCCAGTACGTAGTCTCCTTCATCTTGATAAACTTGAGCTTTGGCGGCATCGATTTCTGCACGGATCTCTTCGATGCTTTTCCCCCCTGCGTTCCGGATGACATAGGGTAGAGGCACCCGTTTCCCCTTGACCTCCTTCTCGACAACCAGGGCGATATCGACCTCCTCGAAGACCGTGATTCTGTTTTGTGAAGGCCGGTTGATGGCGCAGACCTCCGGCTGAAGAGTCACGCAGTCGGCGATCACCTTGATGATCCATGCGGTGAAGGAGAGCTTCCGGCCTTTCTGACGGGCGGTTTTGATCCGCT
Organism: uncultured Clostridia bacterium; assembly: GCA_964391685.1. GTDB lineage: Bacteria > Acidobacteriota > Aminicenantia > UBA2199 > UBA2199 > CAYMND01. Next base: position 4,548 of record CAYMND010000019.1, read on the forward strand.
TTCTCGCTTCGGTTACGTCCACTTCCAGAAGTGCTTTCACGTGATGCTTGTTCCGGCCGATCCAGCCTGAGTCGAAGGTCAGCCGACGGCTTGACGGATACTCGATCTGGCGAAAGTTCTTCTCAGTCATCGTTTCAGGGAGGTCAGCCGTTGAGAATGAACGGCGGAACCGCAGCGGGATGAATCTCGATCTTTTCCCATACCCGTCCCAGAATGTAGGGCTCCCGGATCAGCCATTCCTGTTGCAGGGCTTCCTTCGAAGCGAAATCGCAGACAATGACGGATCCGGAAAGTTCGCCCCGGTTGTTCAGCAGTCCAGCCGCGTACAGCCATTTCCCCGATCGGTGGAACTGTTCCGCTTGCTGCAGGTGAAGCGGTCTGGCCGAGTTTCTTCTGCTCAGGGCGTTTTCATCCTTCCAGTCGGTGGCGATGACGACAAAATGCATGGTCAGCCTCCTTGACAGATGCCGAACTTACCCTGATTGTAGCAAATTTGCTTGTCAATTTCCTTGTCCTTTTATTTTTAAATATTCTCGTGTATGGTGTTGCGTTTCCCGGTGCGCTTGTCTGTTTCCGTGATTTGTTCCCCTGGGGTGTGATAGAATAACCGGCAAAGTGTGAGGAGGTTTTCATGAATGAAGTGATCCAAACCATAGCTGCGAGACGAAGTTGCCGACAATTTCTGGATAAACAAATTCCGGATGAGCATCTTGGACTCATTCTGGAATCCGGTCTTCAGGCTCCCAGCGGTCATAACGACCAGTCCTGGTATTTTGTCGTGCTGCAGAAACCGGAATTGATAGACGAACTCAGTGAAGGAAGCAAGCGCGAAATGCAGAAGATGCCCATCGATTGGATGGCCAATGCCGGTCGAAACCCCAGTTTTCATGTTTATTACAAAGCACCCACCGTATTGGTCGTTTGCTCCCGAAAGGATGCCATCGCACCGATTCCGGATGTCAGTGCGGCCATCGAGAATATGATGCTGGCCGCCCAGAGTCTGGGGATCGCTTCCTGCTGGATCGGCTTCTGCCATTTCTTTTTCAACAGTACGGAGCGATATGAAAAATTGGGGATTCCCGATGAGTACGAGGTCAGATACGGCCTTTCTCTCGGTTACCCACCGGAAGAAAGGGCGCCGCAAGCGCCGGCGCGCAAGTTCGAAAAATATTATCATATTATCAGATAAGCAATAACCGATTCCTCTGTTTTTCCCGGATATGGGAAATATGTCCTATTCGCAGAATTGGGAACTATTTCCCCTTACACTCTCTTCCGGTAGCCGATATCATTGTCCATGATGAGGATCCATATCCATCATTTTATGGAGGAAAAAATGAAAGACGATAACCTGTTGATCGTCAAGACGAGTGGGCGGTATCTGTTTCTGGATCAGCAAAATGTCACTCATGTCATGGCTGACGGGAACTATATCCGCATTTATGAAGAGACCCGGTCCCATCTGGTCAGGGAGTCTTTGGGCAATATTCTGCTGCGGTTGAACGGCGCTCATTTTCTGCGTGTCAGCCGTTCGGCGGTCATCAACGTTCACCATATAAAGGAGATGCGATTCCGCCGCTCGATGAGCATCGAAGTGTTTCTAACCGGTGGCAATAAATGCATCTGGAGCCGTTCCTACCGGTCCAGGCTGACTTCTCTGCTGAGCAGTATGAAAATCAGCTGAATTTCCCCGAGTTTTAATCTGTCTCGGCACGAGGAAGGGGAGAAGCTATCTCCGGAGATTAAACCGATGTAACAGGGGGATGATCTATTCGATTGTTTGTGGCATAATAGAGAAGTGAAAAAAAATCTGAAGACACTTCCTGTATGTATTCTTCTACTTGTGGCTTGTGCTTTTCCCGGCCCATGTAAAGAGGCAGAAAAGGCGGAAAAAAAAGAGAAAAAAGTCTCCACGCCCAATATCCGCAGCTGGGTGCGCCCCGGGCTGGAATTCCTGGCCTTCATGGGATACTCCCAGACACGGTACTGGACCAAATACTCCAAGTTCATCGAAGACTGGCAGTATAATTTCAACTGGCATGATCAAAGCAAACGCTGGTTCACCCTCGACGCATGGCGCTTCGATTCCAACGCCTTCAGCCTGAATTGGACCCACGCCTTGTCCGGATGCATCTATTACAATTTTGCCCGTACCAGCGGCCTGAGCCAGAAGAATGCTTATCTGTTCACCCTGGCCGCATCGGCATATTGGGAATACGTGGTTGAATGGCGTGAAGTGGTTTCTTTCAACGACATGATCTTCACCCCCGTGGGGGGGTATGTTACCGGAGAAATGTGGTACCGTTTAACCCGGGCGCTGCAGAACCGGTTCAAGCCGATTGCTTTTGCTCTCAATCCCACTCTGGTCTTCAATCCCAGCAAGAGATTGGGAGAAAATGACAAAGGAAGGGACTGGGTTCTCACGGGTGAGTTTTCACTCATAGCCGGCAGCGAACACCGGTCTGCGGGATTCGGCTCCAGACCGACTCAGTCCCTCTCTTTTTCCGGATATATCCGGAGCGGCGGCCACCGGGATCACTTCGGACACCTTGAAGTGGAAATGCGCTATGCCGATGATTCCATCTCTGAGACCTCCTTCTTCTGCATGGTTCCTCACTCTCTGATGCCCGATTCCGATAAACGACCGCCGATTTTGACATTCAACTGGGCCAGTGCGTTCTCCTTCTACCAGCGCAAGGCATTGGCCGACTACGATTCCGACGCCTACCAGATTCACGTCTCTCCGGAGGAAATGCTGGAAATTCCTCGCAACTATCAGGATAAAATGGCTGTCATTCACATGCTGGGACCTCAGGTTCATCATCACCTGAACCGCGGCGGTCTGATGCTGGACAGTACTTTGTCTCTTTTCACTGATTTTTCACTCTGCAATTCCCTCGCGCTCAACGAATACAGCCGGGAGAACGATCTGCACTCTTTGACCAGTACCGCCTTTGCTTACGGTTATTATTACGGTCTGGGTTTGAGCCTCCTGCTCGAGAATGCGCTCCGTGTCGGAGACCTTGCCCTGTCAACGACTCTGGGATTCTCTCAACTCTGGTCCATCAACACCCTGGATCGTTTCCGGGAGGATCCTTCCTTGAAAAATCCGGGTTGTCACGATGGCGTGCTCAACTATCGGGCTGTATTCTCCTGGTCGCCCTTCCCATGGCCGCTGGCGCTTCAGGTGAAACTGGAGGGGAGAAGTCGTTGGGGAAGCCTGGATAAAACGCGGGTTTCGGAATCGATGTCCTTCCTAGCGGTCGGGCTTTCGGCAAAGTTCTGATATGAGTGACGCGTTTGTTTCCCCCAATGGTGTGCAATCTGAAAGGAAAACGTTGAAAAAGAGATTGACGTTGACGCTGCTGACTGTAGCGGGTGTCCTGCTGATGGGTTTCATTGTCAGTCGTATCGGGATTTCCGCCATTATTGACAGTTTGCGTCAGGTCAGTATCCGTCAGTTCATAATCCTCTTTCTGCTGCGTTTGGCCTATTGGATGCTGCGTACTCTCTGCTGGCAGATCGTGTACTGTGCCAACTGCAAGGAGTATGGATTTTTGACTTTTTTTTCCGCCCGTATGGCCGGGCACGCTGTAAGTCAGCTGACACCGACTTCTCAGATCGGGAGCGAAGCGACGCGGATGATGATGGTATCCGCTCCCGGTCGAAAGCTGAGTCTCTCCAGCCTCATTATCGATAAAACCATCGAAATGCTCACCGCCACCGGTTTTACTCTTCTGGCTTTGATCATTCTGGTACAGAGCATTCCACTTCCCCGTATCATCCAGATGACCCTCCTGATACCGACGGCTCTGTTCTTTCTTCTGGCGCTGGTGTTGATCCTGAGACAGAAGAAAGGGCTTCTGACCGGTATACTCGCTCTTGCCTCCAAGCTACACATCCGACCTGCATTTTTTGAAAGGAACCGGGAAAAAATCATTCAGACCGACAAGCTGATTTCGGGCTTCTACAACGGACACCGACGCCGGTTTCTGCTGGTGGTATTCCTTTACTCGCTTCTGCTGGCGCTGTGGGTAACCGAAGTTCACCTGAACATGATCTTTCTCAACCTACCGAATGTGACCCTGCTGGAAAGCGCGTTGGTCACTCTTACCGGGAACATCACGTTCCTGTTGGCCATTATTCCGGGATCACTCGGCGTATACGAGGCGACCTACATCGGTATTTTTTCTCTACTCGGACGTCCGGCCAAAGCCGCCTTCTCGCTGGTGTTCATGCGGCGGATACTGGCGCTGATCATGGCCGCCTTGGGACTTTTCGGATTTCTGACACCTAGACGTTCCGCGGGGCCCGTAGAAAAGCCAGCAGATGAGCAATGTTGATCACCATGATCACGCACAGCAAAGTGTAGATCAGCAGGTTGACTCTCAAGGAGATCGTTCCGATCAGAATGACCCAGATGGCGATGGCCCGGGCTTCACCGGTGTCACCCGTAACGGTGTACTGCATATAGGCCTTCAGCATGTAGAACTGGCAGATCTGAAGGCAGTAGAGGCCGGCCGCGAGGAGCCCCAGCACCAGTACATGCAGGGTGTGACCGTAATGATATGCGCCCAACGCCAGGGCACTGATACCGAAGAAGTCGACGATACGATCAAACAGGAGATCCAGATAGCTTCCGAATCGACTGCATTGATTCCGACTCCGGGCCAGCATTCCGTCCGCTCCATCGACAATTGAGGAGATCTGAAGCAGGATGCCCCCCCAGATGAAACCGCCGGCCTGCCCGATTGCGAACAGCACGGCGGCACTGATACCGAAGATCAGTGAAAGAACGGTCAGCTGATTCAGAGTGATCCGGGTTTTGAAAACCGCTTTGACCAACAGGCTGGCCAGAGGGCGGTTGATCCAGATGTCGATGTATTTCAGCTTCGACATGAGACCGGGGGCTGTTTTTTTCAGCCCCTTTTTATAGTCAAAAATTACTTCCTGTGCTTCTTGCACTGATTCAGCCATCAGTCCTCCAGGTCGTAATAGTAATCGAGACCGGTGTGATGAATCAGCTCTTCTTCGGCCAGGTAGCGCAGGGTGTTTTCCATTTTGCTTCGCTGGACGAAAAGATCGTTCTCGGGATAGAGTCCCTCTTTGGTCATCGGGCTCTTGAAGTAGAACGAGAGCCACTCCTGGATTCCGCGCATGCCGGATCTGTTGGCCAGGTCGGTGAACAGGATCAAGTCAAGCATCACCGGTGCCGCAAGGATCGAATCCCGGCAGAGAAAATTGATCTTGATTTCCATGGGATAATCCATCCAGCCGAAGATGTCGATGTTGTCCCAGGATTCCTTGTTGTCGCCGCGGGGCGGGTAATAATTGATCCGAACCTTGTGATACAGGTCTCCGTAGAGATCCGGGTAGGTGTCCGGTCTCAGGATGGTATCCAGAACACCCAGCTTGCTGACTTCCTTGGACTTGAAGGATTCCGGATCGTCGAGCACTTCTCCGTCACGGTTGCCCAGGATGTTGGTGGAGAACCATCCGTTGATGCCGATCAGGCGAGCACTGAGTCCGGGGGCCACGATGGTTTTCATCAGGGTCTGACCGGTTTTGAAATCCTTGCCGCAATAGGGGACATTCCCGGCGGCGGCCAGCTCCTGCATAGCCGGGCAGTCAACGGTCATATGAGGCGCTCCGTTGATGTACGGGACGCCCAATTTCAGGGCGGCATAGGCGTAGATCTGACTGGGGGAAATCATGGGATCGTTGGCGACGAGACCTTTTTCAAAAGATTCCAATGACTGGTGACAGGGGCCGGCTGCCGAATAGGCTTCGGTAGAGGCCGCCCAAACCATGATCAACCGATTCAGTTTGTTGTCTGCTTTAAATTTCTCGATGTCCGCCATCAGCTGTCGGGCGAGATCCATCTTGTCTTTTCCTTTCTTGACGTGAGAGCCATCAAGATTCTTGACGAACCGGCGATCGAAAACGGCAGGAAACGGTTTCAGTGCCGACATTTCGTCAGAGACGGCATCTATATGTTCTTTTTTTAGAACTTGTGCCTTGCGGGCGGCCTGCTCGGCTGTATCCGGGAAGATATCCCAGGCACAGAATACCATGTCTTTCAGATTGCTGAGCGGGATCAGATCCTGTATGGGGACCATCCGTTTCTCAGTTCTCTTGCCCAGTCTGATGCGTCCCATCTGGGTCAGTGAACCGATCGGACGGCCCAGACCGCGGCGTGCAGACAGTACACCGGCCAAAAGTGTGGTCGACACGGCACCCAGGCCGACCATCATCACCCCCAGCTTGCCTGAGGCCGGGTCAATCGATTTTCCGCGTTTAATATGTTCCATGAAGCACCTCACTTATTATTAAGACATCATCATAATGATACTTGACATTGGGAGTCAACCATATCGGAAGCCGTCACTGCTTTACACCTGGCGTATACGGTTAAGAGTGTGATTAAGCTCAAATGGATTCAGACTTCCCGAAAAAACCCGCTGCTTTATCGAGTGCCGGTTCATCGTCAACATCAATCCAAGGCAGGTCGCCGATATCGATCACTCCGGCCCGACCGGTGGCGGCCAGCCTGCGCACCCCTCCCGAGAGGGATTCGTCTCCGTTCTCAATGCTGCTGTGCAAGGCGGAAAACAGGGAGTCGGATGCTAGAAAGACTCCGGTATCGAAAGCGTTGTATTCTTCCAGATGTTTGCCGATGGATACAATGCGGTCGCCATCGGTTTTTACCCGGGTTACATCCTCCAGGTCAACCAGCGGATTGTTCAGAATCCGACGGTCAACGGCCAAACGCAATCCGTCTTCGCCCAAACCTTGTAAGAGCACTTTTTCAACCAGTTCCACAGGGTAGAGATGATCGCACATGGTCAGGAGAAAAGGCTCTTTCAGGACGGATTCGGCCTTCAGCACCGACAGGCCGTTCGCCCGTTCCCACTGGTCGTTGATCACAATCTCGCAGCCCAGGGAGTTGCTTTGGCAATACTTGATGACGCTTTCGGCGATCCGTTCCGCTTTGAACCCCAGGACGAAGGTGAACCGGTCTATTCCGGCGGCGGCGATCGTGTCCAGGGCATGGTGAATCAGGGGTTTACCGTTGAACTGGACCAGAGGTTTTACTTCGCCCCTGGAGGCAATTCGGGTGCCCATCCCGGCGGCAATAATGAGACATCGCGTAATCTGAGTCATGGAATGATACCAAAGTTAAACGTTGATTATAGCACAAATTGCTTCGGAAAAATCATTTTCGGACGATGAACAGCCGGAAGATAAAAAAAAGTTCAAAGTGAGTGACTTTCAATCCGATGTTTCGGGACAATCGAGCGGTTCAGTTCGGGCAAGCAGTAGAAAGATACGGTATTCAATAACATCATTATGGGTATGAGAACCATTCTTCGATTCTGCCGTCACTGGCATGAGGAAGCCAGAAGGATCAAACTGGCGGATTACGCTTCTCTTTTTCTCAGGTTGTGGCTCGGAGGCTCCATGCTCGCACTTCACGGGCTGGGGAAATTCCAGAAGCTTCTCAGCGATCCCGCCGGATTTCCCGATCCTTTGGGAATCGGTGTGGCGCTGAGCCTGGGGCTTGCCGCCTGGGCGGAGTTCTTCTGTTCCCTGTTGATTCTTGTCGGTTTTGCCACCCGACTGGCATTGACACAGCTGATGGCCACCATGCTGGTGGCCTTCGCTTTGGTTCACGGATTCGCCTTGTCGGGTCCCGGGAACGGAGAACTGGCCTTTGTCTATCTAGGCTGTAGTGTCGGCTTGTTCATTCTGGGGCCTGGTCGTCTGTCCATCGATCACCTGATGCTGAGAAAAAAAACATAGGGAGACAGTTCATGAGCGTCATGCACACCGATTTCAGCCATCGCCGGCCAGAAGCAGGGGTCAGCCATCAGTTCTGGCAGCGGTGGTCACCGAGAGCCTTCAGCCCCCTGCCGATACCCATCGAGGATGTGCGCACCATATTCGATGCCGCCCGCTGGTCTCCGTCCAGCAACAATGAACAGCCATGGCGCTTCCATACGACAGTGTGTGACACCCCCCGGTTTCCGGCCTTTCTGGAGCTTCTCAACGACAGCAACCGCAGCTGGGCCCGACGGGCGTCTCTGGCCGGTGTTCTGGTCTGCAAAAAGGGTTTCGAGAAAAACGGTACTCCCAACCCCTGGGCCCGGTTCGACTGTGGTGCCGCCTGGATGGCCATGACGCTGCAGGCCAACGAACTCGGCTACCACACCCATGCCATGGCCGGTATCAAGCTGGAGCTCATCTGCCAGGCCCTGCATGTGGATGCGGAGGAATTTGAACCGATCTGTGGATTCGTCATCGGCAGGCGCCACGAACCCGGAATCCTGTCACCGGTGCTTCAGAAGCGGGAAACGCCGTCTCCGCGAAAGGATCTCGACGAAATCTGGTTTTCCCACTGAAAAAGCCAGGACAGAGGCTCGAAAAGATGTACCCCTGTCCTGTCCCGTTTTTTTAATCAGAAATTAAAGGAACAATTCATTCGCAGCGTCCGGGGATAGCGGGGACCGTACATGTAGCCGGCGTCGCGGTACATGCCCTGGTCGAGATCCTCCTGGAACTGGTTCAGGGCATTTTCCAGAGTCAATCCAATGGTCAGTCTGTTGCGGTCGGACAGTTTGAAGGTGTAGCGTGCGCTGAGATCGATGTCCCAGAAATCCGGTGTATGCTCCAGGACATCCTCATCGATGTAGCCGGCGTAGTGGGCTACGTACATCCGTCCGGTATAGGTCAGGTCGATGCCGATATCGGTGCTGTTGAGCGGTTTGAAGTTCAGGCTCATGTGACCGTAGAAATCCGGGGCCTTGAAGAGGTGGAGGCTGTCGAAATCGGGATCGGGTTCGTCGTAGCGGCTGCGTTGCAGGGTCCAGCCGGTGTTGAAACTCAACCTGTTGGCCAGGTCGAAACCCGCTTCGAGTTCGAATCCCTGCACCCTCATGCCGGAGCTGTTGATCCTTCGGAAGGTGTTGGTGCCGTTGTTCTCTTCCATCAGGTCGAGCATGAACGCGTCCTTCACCCGGGTGTCGAAGGCGCTGATCGAGAACTGCAGCAGCGCGTCGCGCAGCTGCAGGCCGTAATCCAGGCCGAAGGTGAAGCTGTGGGAGCTCTCGTGGCGCAGGTCCGGATCGTTTTCCACGAAGGACGGGTCTCCGTTGACGATGGTGATGTGCATGTCTTCGTCGAAGACCTGGGGAGCCCGGAATCCGGTGGAGAAAGTGCCTCGGACGCTGAGATTCTTTATCCCCTTGAAGATGATGCTGGCCCGGGGGCTCCAGATCCCGTTGTCCAGGTTGGAATGCTTGTCGTAGCGGATTCCGCCGAGGAACGACCAGGCTTTTCCGATCTCCCACTCGTCCTGAACGTAGAGGCCGAGGTTGTTGTAGGTGTCGTCTACGTAGTGGCTGTAAGCGGCGATGATGTCTTCGAGGTGTTCGTGCTGATAATTGGCCCCTATGGTGACGGTGTGATTTTCCAGGGCGATGATATCCCCTTTCAGGTCGATGAAAACCACGGGATTTTCCGATTGTCCGTAGGCGTTGGGGTCCTGCTCGGCCCCGTAGTAGGTGTTGCGTTTGGTGTAGCTGTAGGCCACGCTGCCTTTGAACACCAGGGTCTGCTTGAATGTCTGTTCCCAGGCGGCGGAAAGGTCGAGCCGCCGGGTACGGGCGGCTTCGCAGACGTCGGCGAAATGTTCCGGTTTTTCGAAATGGTTTCCCCCTCTGCGATCCTCGTTGTGGGTGGCGAAGTCCAGGGTCAGACGGCTGGCGATGGCTGAAAATTCCCGGATCAGGGTGGCTCCGCCGCTGAAATTTTTCATTTTTCCGAGATCAGAAAACCCGTCGTCGTTGAGATCCACCGGATTCCGATCCTGGTGGTTGATGAACAGGTTGCTGCGGGTCAAGTGATCCTTGGAGACGTAATTGTAGTTGAAGGAAACCTTCGAAGTCAGCTCTTGGTCGATCATGGATCCCTGGATGGCCACCTGGCTTTCGGGTTCCAGCGGTTCCTTGGTGATCAGGTTGATGACGCCGGCCACGGCATTGCCGCCGTAGAGGGACGAGCCTCCGCCCTTGACCACTTCCAGCTTCTCGATCATGTTGGACGGGATCTGCTCCAGCAGGTAGACGCCGGCCAGGGTGGACACCATCGGCCGCCCGTTGATCAGGATCTGGGCGTATTTTCCCTCCATGCCGTTGATGCGGACCTGGTTGAAGCCGCAGTTCTGGCAGTTGTCCTCGACACGCACGCCGGTGGTCAGGTCGAGCGAGTCGGCCAGGGTCTCCGCGCCCTTGCGTTCGATGACGGTTGCCGGTGTGACCAGGGTTTTCACCGGCACCTCACGGTATTTCTTCGGTGTGGAAGTCCCGGTGATGACGATCTCTTCCAGGGGGCTCCCCTTCAGCCGCACCAACTTCAGATCTATCTTGCCGGGGCGGTCGATACGGATGCGATCGATGACGGCCGGCATGTAGCCGTCCTTGAAGAGAATCAAGGAGAGCAGTTCGTTCTGCGGTGGAAGCTTGATGCCGAAGAATCCGTTGCTGTCGGTTTTGATGATCCCGTTTCCGCCTTTGATGTTGACTTCGACTCCCGCCAGTGGCGCCCCCTCT
>CAYMND010000020.1:0-15020 GCA_964391685.1 uncultured Clostridia bacterium
TTCGGGAGCATGAATCCGCCGAGCGGTCCGGTGTCAGCCCGTAAAGCCGCAGCCCCGGCTGTCGAGTCCGTGAATTTGGGGGTGGAATTGCCCTCCGGTTTTCATGGCAGCAAAAGCCGTTTGGAAGCTGCGCTGAATGCCGCGGAAATCCGGACAGAAGGGAATGTGGTGAAGATCCGGCTGAAAGGTCAGGGGCTGGCGGGGAAGCGGGTGATTGAGGAAAATATCGCCGATATACAGGTCAAGGCGGGGGATATCCTGGGGAGGGCGGTACGGGTTCAACTCGAGGCGGACATGGAGAGTTCACTGCCCAGTGAAGCCGAAGTGGTACAGCAGATCAAGAAAGATGAACGGATCTCTTCCCTGGCCGAGAAAATCAAGGGACAGATTCTTTCTATAGAGCAAATAAAAGGAGAATGAACATGGCCAAGATACCCAATATGAATCAGATCATGAAAATGGCCCAGAATATGTCTCAGCAGATGGAAGAGAAAATGAATTCGCTGAGTGTGGAGGGCAATGCCGGCGGCGGCATGGTCAAATTGACCATGAACGGTCACAAGATGGTGACCGACATTCGGATCTCATCGGAAGTGGTGGATCCGGAGGATGTGGAAATGCTGCAGGATCTGGTCGTCGCCGCTTTGAACGATGCCATCTCCCGGGTTGACGAAGAGATGAAGGGCAACCTCGGCGGCATGCTTCCGGGCGGTTTGCCGGGCGGAATGCCCTTTCCCGGGTTTTAACGATGAGTAGAGCCCAGTCTGGATCCGTCTTTCAACTGATCGAAGGCTTGAAGCAACTGCCGGGGCTCGGACCCAAGTCGGCGCAGCGCATCGCCTTTCATCTGCTGAAGGCTCCCGTAGAGCAGGTCGAAGCGCTTTCTTCGGCCATGCTGGCGGCCCGCCGCGGTACCCGGCTCTGCGAACGGTGCAACCTGATCAGCGATGAGCCCCTCTGCCCCATTTGTACGGACCCCAAGAGGGACGACAGCGTCATCTGCGTGGTGGAGGAGCCCTTCAATGTCTTTTCCATCGAGAAATCGGGCTCATTCCACGGACGGTATTACGTACTGCACGGCAATCTGTCTCCGTTGAGGGGGATCGGTCCGGACGAATTGAAAATCGCCGGTTTGATTGAACTTCTCCAGACTCCCGTTCTGGCTGAAGTCATTCTGGCCACCAGCCCGACGACCGAAGGAAACGCAACGGCCCATTACCTGTCGGAACGGATCAGGGAATTCGGGAAGCGGGTGAGTCGTATCGCTCTGGGCATACCGATCGGTGCCGACATGGATTACGTCGACTCAGTCACCATCGGAAGGGCTCTTGAGGGGCGAATCTTTTTACAGGATGAAAAGAAATAATTGTGTCTTGACACCTTTTCTATTGACAAAAAAAGTGCAAACTTGGTATGCTTTCTGATTCCAATGGAAACATAGGGTAGATGCAGGAAAACTTTATTATATACAACGAAGAATATATTCTGATCAAGAAGATTCTCGTTGATCTGAAACAGAATACCCGCGCCCAGAATGTTTTCGTGACGGACTCGGAAGGTCATTGCATCGCGTCCACGGGAGAGATGGAGGATGCCTATCTAAACTCAATTTCGTCCCTGATCGCCGGCAGTATTGCTGCGGTCAACAGCATCGCACAGATGCTGAGCACGGAGCAGTTCACCAACATTCTCACCGAGTCGGAGGATAAACATCTCTACGTTTCCCTAATCAATGACCGGACTATGCTGATCGTCGTTTTCGACAGCAGCGCCAATCTGGGAATCGTTCGCCTTCGGGTAAAGGCCGCTGTTATGGATTTGCAGAGAGTGTTCGTAACCATAAACGAAAAACTTCGCAACAATGTGTTGAGTCCTGAGGACTCCCCCTTTGAAGGGGTGTCCGATGCGGATATCGATGAAATTTTTGGAGATTAGATTTGTCTTTTCTTAACTATTCGACCAGGGAGATCAACTTCAAGATCGTCTATTACGGACCGGGTCTGAGCGGAAAAACCACCAACATAAAAATCATATACGACAAGATCAAGAGCGACAGCAAGGGCAAGCTGGTCAGCCTGGCCACAGAGACCGAACGTACGCTTTTCTTTGATTTTTTCCCCCTCGATCTGGGCATGATCAAAGGCTACAAGGTGAAATTCCATCTCTATACGGTTCCCGGGCAGATTTATTATTCGAGTTCACGAAAACTGATACTGAAGGGGGTGGACGGTGTCGTTTTCGTGGCGGATTCCCAGCGGGAACGCTTCGAAGCCAACCTCGAAAGCATGAGCGATATGATGGAGAATCTTCGCGATTACAATATCGATTTCGATACGCTGCCCTATGTTCTGCAGCTCAACAAAAGGGATCTGCCGAACATTACCCCGGCTCATGAACTGATATCCGCCCTGCGCAAGAGGGAAGAGCCGGTGATCGAGGCGGTGGCCCTGAAAGGCGATGGTGTGGTGGAGACGCTCAAGAGCATCTCCAAGCTGATCATGATCGACGTCAAACAAAAATTGAGATAATACTCGATCCAGATAAATATGCGCATGAAGGCTTGGCTATAGTATTGACTTTTTTATGGGAATAGGGTACATTCACTCATTCCAGAGGAGGAATTGGTATGAACAAACACGAGTTGGCTGTCCGGATCAGTGATCAGGTCGGCACCACCCAGTCGGAAGCCCTGAACGTTGTAGATTTATTGATTGAATCCGTTGTTGATGAATTGGCCAAAGAAGACGGAAAGCTGACTTTGGTCGGCTTCGGAACCTTCAAGTCCATGACCAAGCAGAAGAAAAAGGGCCGCAATCCGCGAACGGGTGAAGTGATTGTTATACCAAAAAGACGAACTGTCAAATTTATCCCTGGAAAAAAACTGAAAGATCTGGTAATATAATATTCTTGATTATTGAAAAAAGGCGCGTAGCTCAGTTTTGGTTAGAGCGCTACCTTGACACGGTAGAGGTCAGCGGTTCGATCCCGCTCGCGCCTACCACTTTTTAGGTCCTACATAACGATGGAAATTGATAAAGATGCTGTATTGATAAAGGTTGGCGATACCCTAAAAGATCTCGACTACAATCCCGTTCCCGGTGAATCCATTGAGAGTCTTGGAATCGACAATCCGATGGTGCTGCCTGTTTTACGCCACAGCTGCGCTCACCTGATGGCCCAGGCGGTCCTGGAGCTTTTCCCCAATACCCAGATTGGTGTCGGGCCGGCCTTGGAAGATTCCTTTTACTATGATTTTCTGGCGGAACGTCCTTTCACGCCTGAGGATATTGAAGCCATTTCCAGGAAAATGCGTCATCTGGTCAAGCAGAATGTTCCCGTCAAGCATCTGATCTGGAGCCGGAAGCAGGCTGTCGAGTATTTCGAAAAGCAGAATCAGCACCTGAAGGTGGAGCTGATTGCCGAGAAGGTGGATGGAGATGAGGTATCTCTGTATCAGCAGGGCGATTTCATCGACCTGTGCCGGGGGCCGCACCTTTCGTCGACCCGTTATTTGAAGCATTTCAAGTTGCTCAGTGTTGCCGCCGCCTATTGGAAAGGCGATGAGAAAAGTCATTCCATGCAGCGGATTTACGGTACGGTTTTCCCGGATGAAAAATCACTGGACGCCCATTTGAATTTTCTGAAAGAAGCGGCCGCAAGGGATCATCGGAAGCTGGGCAAGGATCTCGATCTTTTTTCCATTCAGAACGATGTCGGTGCCGGCATTGTTCTCTGGCATCCCAAAGGGGCCATGATCCGTCACCAGATCGAGAGTTATTGGAAAGAGGCGCATCTGGCCAACGGCTATGAACTGGTCAATACGCCCCACGTGGCCAAGCTGGATCTTTGGGAAACCAGCGGTCACAACGGATTCTACCGGGAGAACATGTTTCCTACCATAGAGTTCGACAACATCGAATATCAGCTGAAGCCGATGAACTGCCCGTTCCATCTGACGATTTTCAAATCACGGAACCGCAGTTACAAGGAAATGCCTTTCCGATGGGCTGAGCTGGGGACGGTGTATCGATACGAACGCAGTGGAGTACTTCACGGATTGATGCGGGTCAGGGGGTTTACTCAGGATGACGCGCATATCTTCTGTACCCCGCAGCAGCTGGAAGATGAAATCGGTACTCTGCTGACCTTCACTCTGGACATGCTGAGGACTTTCGGCTTCGACAACGTGGATGTTTTTCTGTCCACCCAACCGGAAAAATCCGTCGGAGAACAGGACAAGTGGGATCTGGCCACCCGGGCACTGAGAAATGCTCTGGAAAAACTGGAGGTGCCCTACCAGGTGGATCCCGGCGAGGGCGTTTTCTACGGTCCGAAGATCGACATCAAGATAAAGGACATACTCGGCCGGTCCTGGCAGTGCTCGACGATTCAGGTTGATTTCAATCTTCCGGAACGGTTTTCGTTGAAATACTCGGATGATCAGGGGACACTGCAGCAGCCGATCATGATTCACCGGGCTCTTCTGGGATCCCTGGAAAGATTTTTCGGAATCCTGATCGAACACTACGGCGGCTGCTTCCCTCTCTGGATGGCTCCGCTGCATGCCATTGTGCTTCCGGTTACCGACCGGGTTACGGAGTACGCCGCTGAAGCGGCGGAAACAATGCGCAATGAGGGGTTGCGGGTGGAGATCGATCAACGCAGTGAAGGAGTTGGACGCAA
This sequence comes from uncultured Clostridia bacterium, assembly GCA_964391685.1. Taxonomy (GTDB): domain Bacteria; phylum Acidobacteriota; class Aminicenantia; order UBA2199; family UBA2199; genus CAYMND01. The sequence goes on from CAYMND010000020.1 coordinate 4,684, forward strand.
GATCAGGGATGCCGAACTGCAGAAGGTTCCGTACATCGTCGTTGTGGGCGACGAGGAGGCGGCCGGGGGATTTATCAGCTATCGAGTCCACAAGCAAGGAGATAAAGGGAAAATCAAGATGGATCAATTCATCAGTCTTTTAAAGAAGCGTATCACTGCCAAGGACAGAGGCTATGAAGAGTAGACCGCCGAAACCTGTTCGTCCCGTTGCGATGAACAAAAAGAAGAATCCCCATAACATCAATCGGGAAATTCGGGCGAAGGAAGTTCGCCTGATCGACGAAAACAAGCAGCAGCTGGGGATTCTGCCGATAGAAGAAGCGCTAAAGATCGCCAGGGAACGTGAATACGATCTGGTCGAAATATCTTCTGAAGCCAATCCGCCGGTATGTCGTCTTCTCGACTATGGGAAATATCTTTATGCCCTTCAGAAAAAAAGCCATGAGGCACAGAAGCAGCAGCGTAAGATCCATATCAAGGAAATCAAGTTCACTCCGGCCATCGGAATGCACGATGTCGAAGTGAAGATGAAGAAAATCAAGGAGTTTCTGGAAGAAGGAAACAAGGTCAAACTGACCATCTGGTTGAGAGGCCGCCAGAAGCGGAAGCCCGAAATGCTCGAGCAGATGACGGACCGAGTGGTTGAGATGGTCAGGGAGTTTTGTGAAATAGAATCAGTTCCCAAGCGGGATAAATGGAGTTGTCACATCCTAATCGGACAGAAAAAAGGAGGAGTCAAAGATGCCAAAGCTGAAAACTCATAAAGGTGCGCAGAAAAGGTTTCGTTTTACCGGTACGGGCAAGATCAAACGAGCCCATGCCTTCGCTTCGCATATTCTGACCAAGAAAACCTCGAAGCGGAAACGGAATTTACGACAGGCCGCCATTGTGGTTCCCGAAGAATTTAAAAAAATCAAAGAACTGTTGCCCTACGGGTGAACCCCGTAGTGCGGCTGGAGGATACAGATGTCGCGTGTAAAAAGAGGAAACAACAAACTACAGAGACGGAAAAAGATATTAAATCTGGCCAAGGGTTTTTTTGGAACCAAGAGTACCAATTACCGTTCGGCAAAAGAATCGGTTGAAAGAGCCCTGAGTTTCGCCTATCGGGATCGGCGATGCCGCAAGCGGGATTTCCGTAAACTCTGGACCATCCGAATCAATGCCGCAGTGCGTGAATACGACATGAGTTATTCGGTATTCATTCATGCCCTCGAAAAGGCGCAGATCAATCTGAACCGTAAAGTGTTGGCCAATCTCGCAGTTGACGAACCTGAAGTCTTCAAGACCATCGTGGAGAAGGCCAAAGCCGCCGTATGAGCTGCGGTTCGGCCAATGTTGAAACCGGATGGGGATGCGATGAGCTTTTCGAGGTCGATGTAACGGTAAAGGCCCGCCGTTCCCTGTCACCGAAGCCTGTTTCAATGGTTCGGTCTGCAGTTTTGGAATTAAGGAGGGATCATGCCGGTCTCCGATCTTGATCAACTGGAAGAAAAGATAAAGCGGATCGTGTCTCAGATGAAGGCGGTGCAGGGTGAGAATCAGGCTTTGAAAGCCCGGATCGAACAGCTGGAAAAGGATACCGCGAACATGAATTCCGAAAATTCTGAAATCCGGACGAAGATCGAATCCATGATCCACCTGATCGATTCGATCGAAACATGACCCATTACGAGGTGGATGTCAATCTGCTCGGCAAGCCGTTCAGTTTTACTTTACCGGAAAGTCTTGATAAACAGAGGTTCTTCGATATAGTCGATTATACCGAGAAAAAGATCAAGAACATCCGCTCGGAAATGGAAAAGCTCGATCATTTCAAGAGTGCCTTGCTGGCGGCTCTGAACATCAGTGAAGAACTGTTCAGCCTCAGAGACGAAAATCAGAAGCTCAAGGCCCTGTTGTCGCGGATCGACAAAACTCTGGATGAATGCGAGGCGGATGAGGATGTCACCATCCGTCTCGGGGGTGTCGAGTGAAAGGAGGAGATAAAGATGGATTTTATTATATATTTTGCGATATTGATCATCGGGGCCGTTCTGGGCCTGCTGCTGATTTTTCCGCTTAAAAAGAAGATCCTCTCGGGTGATTACCAGAAGCTCAAAATTCTGGAAGAGGATATAAAGGTCAAGGGGGAACGGGAAGCGGAAAATCAGCGAAAGATAATCAGTGCCCAGCTGAAAGATGAATTCACGGAATGGCAGAACGAATACAACCGCAAGCAGAGTGTAAAGGCCAATCGGCTTAACGAGATGGAGAAGCGTCTTCTTCAGAAAGAGGAAAATCTGGACAAACGCTATATCAACATCGACAACAAGGAAAAAGAGCTGAAGGAGCAGGAAGCCAACCTCATCGAGTGGAACGAAAAACTGGAAGATCGTTCGCAGGAAGTCGACACTTTGGTGGCGGAGCAGAAGAAAACTCTGGAACGAATATCCGGCATGACAGTTGCCGAGGCCAAGCAGGCGATGATGAGTCAGTTCGAGAGCGAGGCAAAACTCGAATCTGCCCAACGTCTGCGTCAGGTGGAAGAGGAGACCAGAGAGAAGAGCGAGATGATGTCCAAGGAGATTATTTCCACCGCCATTCAGCGGATCGCCACCGAACATGTCATGTCTTCGGCAGTGACGGTCATCGATCTGCCCAACGACGAGATGAAAGGGCGGATAATCGGAAGAGAAGGCCGCAATATCCGGGCTTTGGAAACCGCGTGCGAGGTGGATTTCATAGTCGACGACACTCCGGAAGCCATCATTGTTTCCTCGTTCGATCCCATCCGGCGTGAAATCGCCAAAAAGACGCTGGAGACTCTCATCGCCGACGGCAGGATACATCCGGCTCGAATCGAGGAAGTCGTGGACAAAGTGAAGAACAATTTCGACCGTTATCTCAAGGAGGTCGGCGAAAACGCAGTACTGGACCTCGGGATTCGGGACATGAATTCCGAACTGTTCTATTATCTCGGTAAGCTGAAATACCGCACTTCCTACGGCCAGAATGTCCTGCAGCATTCAAAGGAAGTGGCCATGATCGCCACCATCATGGCCAAGGAATTGGGAATCAACGCCGCCATCGCCCGTCGTGCCGCACTACTGCACGATGTGGGAAAATCCATCGATCGCGAGACGGAAGGTACTCATACCCAGCTGTCAGTGGAATTGGCCAAAAAGTTCGGAGAGACGAAGATCGTCCAGGAAGCCATTGCATCTCATCACATGGACACCGACTTCACTTCCATCGAGGGTGTTTTGGTCCAGGCGGCGGATGCCATGTCTGCAGCCCGCCCGGGTGCCCGGAGAGAAATTTTCGAAACCTATATCAAGCGATTGGAGAAGTTGGAAGAGCTCAGTCGTTCGTTCGGCGGTGTCAACAAGGCCTACGCCTTGCGGGCGGGCCGTGAAGTCCGGGTGATCATAGACTCCAACGAACTCGATGACAACCGTACCTTCGTCATGTCCAAGGATATCGCCAAAAAGGTCCAGGAGGAGATGGAGTATCCCGGGCAGATCAAGATTACCGTCATCCGAGAGGTCAGAGCAACTGAATATGCCAAATAATTTCCGTATCGTCTTTATTGGTGATGTATGCGGCAAACCGGGCCGCAAGATGGTCGGAAAAGGGGTTCCCCTGATCCGAGCCTTTCTGCAGCCGGATATCGTCATCGCCAACGGAGAAAATTCGGCCGGTGGTCTGGGTATAACCCACGATACGGCCCGGGAATTATTCGACGGGGGTGTTGACCTGATCAGCGGGGGCAACCACATATGGGACAAGAAAGACGGTCTGGAACTGATTGAGCACGACCCGAGAATCGTGCGTCCGGGAAATTACCCGGAGGGAGTTCCCGGCAGAGGCTCGATTCTGGTTTCTCACCACAAGGCTCCGCTGTTGATCGTCAACGTTCAGGGCCGGGTGTTCATGGAGCCTGTAGTGGACAATCCCTTCACCTACATGGGCAAGGTGCTCGAGGGGTACGAAGCCAAGGTGATTCTGGTGGATTTCCATGCCGAGGCCACAGCCGAGAAACAGGCCATGGGGTATTTTCTCGATGGAAAGGTCAGCGCAGTACTGGGTACCCATACCCATGTGCCGACCGGAGACCTGCGTGTACTCCGTAACGGTACGGCTTTCCAGTGTGATGTAGGTATGACCGGCTCTCTGGATTCGGTGATCGGCATGCGCCACGAACCGGTTCTGAAACGGTTTCTCACCGGAATGTACCACAAGTTCGAGGTGGCCGGGGACAACCCGATCATGGATTGCAGCCTGATCGATGTGGACGCCGATACCGGCCGAGCATTCTACACCCGGGCTTTCCGCTTTTACAGCGATACCATCGAGAAACAGCTGGAAGAATATACATCCCAATGAGGTCAGGGGGCTGACTATATTTTAACTTTGGTCAATTGGCGATGACAGCCACAAGGAATACAGACGGAGAGGATCTTTTTTCGATCCGCTTATCTCTGTAGAGACAGCCATCTCTCTGACCGGTATATTCATCAGGTGTTCAATCAGCTCGGAGGGTACGTTCTCTACATTTTCAGTCTGATAAGCAAAAAAAAGGCGGATTTTCGAATCAGGAATGATAATGGTCTTGTGACGTTTAAAATAGCGGAGAAGTTCACGGGACTTGTTGAGAAGAAGGTTGGACCAGATCAATTCGGACTGTTTCTCTCTACGCCTCAGACATTCCGTCGTCTTGTCGGGCAGGATAAGGTGTTCGGTGAAGCCGTCCAGGTAATCGAAGCGTTTCCCAGATGGAGAGCCTGCTCATATTTGAATCCTGGGAAGATATGGGTAAGTTGTGAAGACGGAGCTGTGTTGAAGATCGAACGCAGTTATCAATTGGAAAAGAATTGCGACAAAGTTCGTTTGCGCGGATTGATCATGTATCTCGATCCAAGGTTGACCTTCATCTCCGAATTCGCTTTCGAAAAGAATGGAATCAGATATCCCAGCCGGATTGTTATCCGTGAATCCTACTTTAGCGGTGAGGAGGAAAAACTGGTCCGGGCGGTGATCGAATCAACGTATAGCGACTACCGGTTCTTTGGTGTCAGCTCGGAAGTGAAGACTGAAAAAGAGGGGTAGCAGTGTAATCAGCTCATCAGTAATGTCGGGCTGGGATTGTTGACAAAAAAGGTTCGAAAAATTATAGTGATTTTATGTTGAAGGATCATCGGGAATGGCTGAATCAGGCGGAATATGATTTAGATACCGCCCAATTCATGTTTTCGGAGGCAGATATTTTTATTCTGTGTTTATGTGTCATCTGGCTGTGGAAAAAGCACTGAAAGGCTTATATCAGTTGAAATATGAGAAGATTCCAGAAAAATCACATAATTTGGTTTTTTTTCTTGAAAAGCTTGAACTCGATCTTCCGGAACATTTGGGACGTTTTCTTGTTACACTCAATTCTGCCAGTGTAACCATTCGATATCCGGAGTCGCTGAAAATAATCAGCGCTCAGTTCACGCAAGTTGTCACGGTAAAAATCCTGGCAAAAGCCAAAGAGGTTGTCCAGTGGATAAAACGGAAGTATTGACGATTATTGATTCTTTTCGAAAGAGACTGGAGTTCAGCGGAATTCAAGTGGAAAAAATCATTCTTTTCGGCTCCTACGCACATGGTACAGACCATTCCGGAAGTGATATCGATCTGGTGGTGATTTCCAACGGTTTTGAACAACTGGATTTCTGGCAGCGAATTGAGTTGATTGCTGATGCAATTTTTCAAGTCATGAAACCAATAGAAGCAGTACCGATGACATTGAAAGAGTGGGAAAGTGGAGATTCGTTTATTTCATCATATGCTGCAAACGGCGAAACGGTGTATGCCGCATGAACGAAGACAATCCGTTCCCTGCCCGTACGCCTAAAGAAGAATAACCGGGGTCACAGGTTCAGTCTGAATCCGTTGCTTCGGTTTTATCCTTGCGGCTATGGCAGCGGAAAAAGTGTCTGGACACGCGTTCATGGCGGCGCCAACGGAAGAACTCGGTTTCAGTCCAGTCGCCGTTGGCAAGGTGAACCCGGGCCCAAACGAGCCGTTTCAGACCATCCACACGGAAGTACACGACGGCATAGGGGGCGGCTGCGGACTTTGGAGTCATCACGTACTCATGTTTGGTCTGATCGTATTCGATCACGTTGGCGGCGAGGATTTCTTCCCGAGATCGTCCAGCCAGAGGGTGTACCAGGCTGTCGATGTTTTGCGGCAGGGAACCGTTTCTTTGATTGTATATCTGGACTTCATCCAGGTCATGGTCAACAACACAAATCGATTCACCATCGGAGTAGGCACTGAAATTCTCGTCACCACTCAGTTCTAACCGGAAGCAATCGGGATACATGAAATAGAATCGGCCCTCCAGTTGAATCGGATCCCGGAGAAGGGAAATTTGTTTCCGCTGCCGGATGCGGCAGGAAACCATATTGCCTTTGGAAAGCTGCTGATCCCATTTTTGCAGCAGCGTGTCCGCTCGTTGGTCGGCGTATACAGGTAAAACCAGCCCTGCTGCGATCATCAGGGTCAGGTACCAGAGGGCTGTTCCCGATGGATGGTGCAATGTTCACCTCTGCTTCATGAAGGGTGGCAGGAAATACAAGGTAGAAACCCAACAGGCCAGAATACCGAAACCAACAATCGCGCCGACGGAGAACACAAGCGGCGAAGTGGAAATCATCAGTGTCAGAAAACAGATCATGGTGGACAGGCTGGTCAGTGTCAACACGGGAGCGATTTCCGCCAGCAGGCCGGTGACCGGCTGAACGCGGCGCTCCGCATGCCGCTGCACCAGGTGGACGGCGTCGTCGATTCCGATGCCGATCAACATCGCCACCACTCCGATCAGTGACGGAGAAAAATCGATCCGGGCCAGAACGATGAAGGCCAGGGTCAACGGTACTGCGCCCAACATGGGGAGGAGTGATAAAAGGCAAAGGCGCAGGCGGCGGAAAAACATCATCAGGAAAAAAGAAATTCCGGCCAGTGCCCAGAGGCTGATGGAGGTGAACTCCTCCCGGATCGTCTGGTTGACAACCTGATGAAGCTGGTAGGTACCCGTGACACTTTTCTTCACTCCGATGGGTGCCGGGAGTCGTTCCAGCTCCGCAGATTCCTGCAGGAGCAGTTCGGGATGCTCCCACTCCCGGATCGGCCAGACATAGGTTTGCAGGTAATATGTGCCGTTTCGCTTCAGGATGAAGCGTTCCGCTCCTTCCGCACCCCGCCCAGGTACCGCCAGTTCCGGGGAAAACGCCCGTTCCAGCATGTCGTAGTATTCTTCATGGCCTGGGAGTACTTTCAGACCGGCCCGATTCATTTCAGCCAGCATCAGCGGCCGCCCCGCCGAGATCCGGTGCGATAACTCCAGAACTGCCCGGGAATGCTCCCGATCAGCCTGCTCCGGGATGTAAAACCAGGTTGGGGAGTAGAAGCCGGTGATTCGCTTGTCCCGGACCAGCCGACGAAGATGTTGATCCAATTGCAGCTGAACCTGCATACCCCGTTCAAGGTCACGGCTCTCCAGTGTCACCTGGGTATTGAGCAAAAAAGAAGTGCCGTATGTATTCGCGACCAAGCGGGCATTCTTGGCCGCGGGCAGGTCGGGGGGTAACAGTTTGAAAAGGGACATTTCGAAACGAAGATGCAAGGCGATAAAAATCGATGCGATCACCACCAGACCGGAAACAATTCTTGAAAAAACAGGGTGTTTCAAGGTGGATCCGTACACGATTCGCGGCAGAAGCGCGAGACGGTTCAGGCCCCGGTCACCCCCCGGCTCCGGGCGCAAGGCGCGGACAAGGGCGGGGAAAAGCAGCAGTGTTACGCCCAGCGTCAAAATCAGGCTGAAGGCGGTAAGCATTCCGAATTGACGCAACGCCGCATAGCGGGAGAGCCCCAGGGTCAAAAAACCGAAACTGGTTGTGGCAATGGCGATTGTCAGCGGGGCTATGCAATCTGCCAAGGTTTTATCGATCGCGGTTTCCAGTTTGTCGTGTTCACGATGGTATTGAAAAAAGCGGCTGGACAGATGAAACGTGATGTCCACTCCCAGTCCCAGTACAATGGCGGCGAAGCCGATGGAAACCATTTTCAGGGGATTGAAAAAAAAGCGTGCCGCTACCATGGACAAAAAGACAGAGAAAAAAACAGGCAGATAACAGATCAGAGTGATTTTCAAGTTTCGGAACACCAGCACCATCAGCAAAAAGATCAGGAATCCAGAGATCAGGTTGATCCAGGTGATTTCCCGTTTCTGGGCCGCCATGGTCTGCGCGGTCAGGCCGTATTTGCCGGCGAACCCGCAACGGATACCACTGAAACCGGGCTGGGAGGAACGAATTTGATTCACCAACTCCCAAATCCGGTGGGTGAGCTGAATACAATAGGATGCATCCTCTCCTGATCCCCGCGGATGAGCAAAAATCAGGCGCATGGAGCGATCTTCTGAATCAAAATAACCACTGTCCCGGGCCACGTGGAAGTTGGCCATGTCGGAGTGCAACCGGTCGCCGAACATCCTGTGCAGATTAAACACGTCCAGGGTGATCCACTCGCGAAGTTCCGGATTGTCGGCCATGATCAGTCCCTTACGCACACGGGCCACGGCCCGTCGGATTCCTTCCGCTGTAAAAGCGTTCAGCAGCTGCGGCAGATACCGTTCCGGATCCTGTGAAACGGCGGCTTGCACCATGCGTGCCGATCCATTGACCGTACTGAGGTCGAAAAGGTTCGCCTGAACGGCCGAAATCTCCTCCAGACGCACGAGTCCGGAAACCAGCAAGCCCGTAAAGCGGTCTCTTACCTTTGGATCTACGTCTGCATGGCGTTGCAGCAGAACCAGGGGGGCACTCTCGCCGAAACGCTCCAGGTTGGCCAGGAAATGAGAGAATTCCGGTTTTTGTATTCCCCGGGCATCGAGCAGTGTGGCTTCAACTTCGAGATCTTTGAGAAAAACCGTCCCCAGAACAAAAACCCCCAGCGCCAGGAAAAGGAGGGTGCGGAAATAAGTAAAAGACAGGTGATGGATGCGTGCAGCCAGTTCTTTCAACGCAGCGGTCACCCCGGCCTCCATTCATTTCGCCATCGCGGCACTGAATTTCGGATTCGTGTCCATTGTACTGGAATGTGATTCCGGGATCAACGAAGCGTATTGTTTCACGAATATATACCAGGATTGAATGCCGTTTTGACAGTACCCTATGGACTGGTCCGGGAACGGTCTGTCGGATAGTTTCACCATCCGGACATTGACAATACATGTTGAGACCCGTACCATGAATCTATGGCGGATGTGGTTTTGACATGACCCGGTTGCCGGCGCTGCTGTGCGGAATGAACGCGTACCGGAAAGCCGGACCCTATGGGCGACGTTACCTGCGCAGCATGCACAGGCAGAGCGCCAGGAATGAAGGGGGTTCTGAAAGCGATTACATGAGCGATTTGTGCCAGTGGAAGATGTTGATGCGCAATTTTCTGATGTGTGATCGTTGTTTTTCGGCATGGGTTCCGAAAGAAATCACATCCGCTACGGGATCGGATCGATTCAGCATTTATAAGCGCCTGATTCCCTTTGCCTGGGTATGTCAAGCCATACGCGTGCGGTTGTTTGCCGCGTTTGGGCTGGAGTGTGATCGAGCCGCGGAAGAACGCTCGGTTCTCCAGTCTTTCACCCATCGCGAGTGGAACGATCTGATCGACCAAGGGGGTGTGTCCAGCGAGGAGTTGTACGATATTATCAATCCGGACAAACGGTTTCCGGCGGAGTTGAAATTGTATCAATCGTTTTCTCAACGCCTGGTCCAAACTGTTTCCACTGAGAAGTTTCCCAATTATTACCGCCTTGTGCATGAGTCTCCCCATACGGTTCTGAAGCACTCCACCCGTGAAGCCGCTGCCCGGGTGACGGCGGAGAACTCGCATTTCTCTGTCCGCCTGAGTCTGTATGTCATGTGCAATGATTTACCCGACACCCTGCTGCAGGTTTTGCCGGCTTTCGGCTTTTGGTTGTACTGCCTGGATGAGTATGCGGATCTGGAAAGAGATGCCTCTTCAGGTAAGATCACATTCATGTCCACCGTGGATGACCCGGAGACGGAGCTGGAAACCGTTTTTCGAAAGATGGCCTCCGCGGTGGAGGCAGTTGCGTTGCAGCCTCGCATCCTGTTGGATTACCTCGTGCTGCTTCAACGGGACGTACTGTATTTAAAAAATAAAGGGGTGGATATTGAGAAACGGCTGCTATTCGCTGAATGATTTGGCGGAAGCGGTCCGCCCGCGTGACGATACCGCAATCGAGTGGTGGTTCATTCAAGGGTTCTTCCAGACCGAGG
>CAYMND010000021.1:0-14814 GCA_964391685.1 uncultured Clostridia bacterium
GACGGACATCCCGCAGGTCCCTGTCGATATCCGAACGAAGCTTTTCCATTTTCAAGCGGGTGCGCTGCAGATCGATATCGGCCTTCTGAACCTGAGCCGAAAGGTAGCCGCCGGTGTAGATGGGAAACTTCAGGCTGAGGCCGACGACATAGGCGTTGTTCTCCCGCTCCATCTTGAACAGATCGGACTGGGAACTGTAGTTGTAGACCAGATTGAGATCCAGCGTCGGCAGTCCCTCGGCTTTTTGGGCCCGGATCCCCGTACGCTGGAGTTTCTCCTGCCAGAGCAGAAGGTCGAAATCGGGTCGCTTCGGCAGCGTATCTTCCAGAGCGGCTTCCTGCGGCAGCGACGGAAAAGATTCAAGGTCACCGGTCAGCTTTATTTCCTGATCCAGGGAAATCCCGGCCAGGTTCTTCAGGCTGTTCATGCTCAGGTCCAGGTTGCGTTGAGCCTTGATCGTTTCCGGAATCGTACTCTTATAGCGACTTTCCGCCTGCAGCAACTGCAGTCGGGATACCTGCCCGGCCTGATAGCGTTTTTCCATGAGATCGTAGTTCTCCCGGGCATTCTTTTCGGAAGCCGTCATCACATCCCGGACCTTCTGCAGCAGTATCGCCTGGTAGAAGAGTTTTCGGGAGGCGGCGACCATCTGGGTCCGGGCCTGTCGGAAGCCCGAGTCGACCAGCTTCTCGTATTCCCTGGCCGCCTGCAGCGCCGCCCCGACCTTGAAACTGAACAAGGGCTGGCTGATGGCGGCCTGCCAGCTGAACTCGTTCTTGTAGTTGATCTTGAATTTTTGTTCCGACATTCCGGAAAAATTGACGTACATATAGTTCTCTTTCAGATTCCGATTGTAGCCGGCGCTGAGAGCGATCTTGGGCAATGCCGTAGCCCAGGCCTCCTTCTTGACCGCCACAGCCTCTTCCAGGTCCTTACCGTACAGCTTCATGTCGGGACCATGTTGCAGGACATGGCCGACATAGTGCTCCAGATCCAAGGTCACTGGCCGGCTTTCTTCCTGGGCCGCCGCCGTTTGTCCGGCACAGACGAGTAAAAGGCAATAGGAAACAATGCACAGAAATTTTATGTTATTCATGGGTAATTTCCTCTTTCTTACGACTGGAAAAGAGATTGTAGACCGACGGAATGGCCAACAGGGTCAACAATCCGGACACAATCATTCCGCCGATACTGACCACCCCCATGGGCTGGCGGAATTCCCGACCGGTGGTGCCGACTCCCAAAGCCATGGGCAGCATGCCCAGCATGATGGCGATAGTGGACATCAGAATCGGCTTCAGTCGGGCCGGACAGGCCTCGATGAGAGCGGCGGAGATACTCTTCCCTTCCCTTCTCAACTGGTTGGTGTAATCGAGGATCAGAATGGCGTTGTTGACTACGATACCCACCAGCATGACGATGGACAGCATGGAAATGATGTTCATGGTCGTGGCCGTCAGGTCCAGGGCCCAGAACACACCGATCAGAGCCAGGGGGACAGTCCCCATGATCATCAGCGGCTGTGTCAGACTCTCCAGAATGGCCGCCAGCAGCATATAGGTCAGGATGCAGGCCAAAGCGAAAGTGAAGCTCATATCGACAATCACCTCCTTCATCAGGTCCACCTGTCCGCTCCATTCTATGCTGTAACCGTTCGGCAGATCCAAAGTTTTCAAGCGTTCATCAATCCGGTTGGACACGTCTCCCAGGGGATTGCCCACCGCCGGATTTCCGGTGAACTCGATGGCCTTGACCTTGTCCTTGTGCATGATCTTGCCCAGACTGGGTTCAATCTCGATATCCGCCAGATCTCCCAGACGGTAGACCTGGTAATTGCTCGAATTGACAACATTCAGCGCGGCGATCTTTTCGGGGGTGTCGGCGGAGTCGCCGCTCAGAAGCAGTCGGATGTCGTACTTTTCCCCATTCTCCTCGTACTGGCTGGCCTCGATTCCTTCCACCGCACCTCGGACAGCCAGGGCCAATTCGTATGAGGTCAAACCCGATTCAGTCAGTTTTCTTCGCCGCGGGCGGATGACCACCTGGGGTTGTCCGGTTTCGGCGCTGTTCTTGAAATTGACCAGTCCCGGCACATCCTTGAGCGACACGACCATTTCCTCTTTTAAACGCTCCAGCTCGGATTCGTCCGGCCCCTTCAGGTAGAACTGTATGGGTGCGGCCTCACCGCTGCCGATGGAGCTGACGGCACTGATTCTCAGCTTGACTCCTGGTACTGAAGAGAATTTTCGGATGAACAGATCCACCATTTCCGCACTGCTTTCCCGCCGCAACTCGGCGGGAATCAGTTTGACGGCGATCAGGGCCAGATTCACTCCCTGGCTGGTGGTGGATATCTTGCCGCCCTGTACCAGTATATGTCTGACCTGGGGATAGGTTCTCAGGTCTTTCTCTATCTCACCGCACCGGACCAGGGTCTGCTCCAGGTTCATTCCCGGAGGCAATTCCACTTCAATATTGATGTCCCCCTCATCGAGCATGGGCATGAATTCGAAGCCCATCCGGGCCGCGCTGAACAGACTGACGATAAATATCAGGGCAGAGGTCCCGATCACCGCCAGACTCCGCTTTCGGTTTCGGACCATCCAGGAAACGATTTTACCGTATCGCTCGGCCCAGCGGTCGAACCACCTTTCCAGCTTCTGACCGATGGGATGCTTCTTCCTGTCTCCGATTGCCGTGGGAATGAACGAAGCCAGCATGGGGGTCAGGGTGAATGAGACCAGCAGAGAAAAAATGGTGGCGAACGTGACGGTCAGGGCGAATTGCTTGAACATTTTGCCCACAATACTGGACATGTTGGCGATGGGCAGGAACACCATGATATTGGTCATGGTGGAGGCCAGAATGGCTACGACAATCTCGGCCGTCCCTTTTGAGGCGGCCTCCTTGGACCCGTACCCCATGCTTCGGAAACGGAAAATATTTTCCAGAATGACCACCGAGTTGGTTACCAGAACCCCCACTGAAGTGGAGAAGCCCATCAGGGTCATCAGATTGAGGGTGAAGCCGGCCGATTTCAGCAGCAGAAAGGTGGCGATGATCGAAAACGGGATGGTCAGGGCGGAGATCAGCATCAGGCGGAAGTCGTGCAGGAAAAAGAGCAGCACCAGCGCCGTCAGGATGATCCCGATGATGATGTTGCCCAGTGTGTCTTCCACCGATCCCTCGATAAAAATGGCACTGTCCTTGACCACATCCAGAGAACATCCCCGGGGCAGTTCCTTCCTGATCCCCTCCAGCTCCCTGTATACTCCTCTGGACAGGTCGACGGCGTTGCCATCCGAACTCTTGATCAGGCTGAGCAGGACCAGGCTTTCATTGTAAACCTTGTCTTCAGCGTTGAAAAATGTGGCGCGTTCACGGATTTCCGCACCCCCGTCCCGGACCCGGGCCAGGGTCCCCAGGGGTTTGGGACCGTAGACAGTGGGAACTTCCAGTTGACTCAGTCGGTCAACACTGTCCAGTTTCCCGCTGAAGCGAACGTTGTATTCCTGGTCCTCTTTCTGGAATCGTCCGCCGGGTAGATCCAGGTTCTGGGCCGCCAGGATCTGAGCCAAGGCGGCCAGGGAGATCCGATCTTCAAATACCCGACGGTTGTCCAGTTCCACCTGGATTTCCCGTTCCTGTCCGCCCACCAGATCCACCCGGGCCACGCCTTCGATCTGGGAAAAACGGTCTTTCAGTTTCTTGTCAGCGTATTCATACAGGTTGACCGCATCCAAAGGACCGCTGAAGATAATGTTCATGACCGCTTTGGCGTTCATGTCGAACTTTTCGATAATCGGGATATCCGCGTTGTCGGGAAGATCGTTGACAATGCCGTCGACCTTGTCTTTCACCTCGATCACCGCCTGGTTGGGCTCCTTGGTCATTTCGAACATGATGGTGACCAGGGAGTAGCTGTCCATGGAATAGGACTGCATATAGTCGATCTGGCTGACGGTGGCCACGGCGTCCTCGATGGGCTTGGTCACCTGGCTCTCCACCTCCTGGGGCCCGGCACCGGCGTAGGGCGTCCGGATGGTCACCACGCAGAAAGAGATGTTGGGCGTCAGCTCCAGGGGAAGCTGGAAGTAGAAAATGGCTCCGAAGATCAGGAAGACCACCAGAAACATGGTCATCATGACCGGTCTTTTTATTGAAATATCTGATAAAAACATGGCTTACACCTATCTCGGATCAGGACTGGACCTGTACTTTCACACCGTCTTCCAGAAGCTGCTGTCCGGAGACGATCAGCCGGTCTCCCTCTGAAAGCCCGTCGAGAATCTCCACGTCCATCCCTTCAGCCGGACCGGACTTGACGACCTGCTTCCTGGCCGCACCATCCTTCAGCAAATACACATATTCCTCCTGTCCCGACCGGAACAGGTCTTTTCGCTTCACCACGATTGCATTGGGATTGCTGTGTGTGCGCAGCAGAACCAGGGCGGTCACGCCGGGTTTGAAAGTGTTTTCCGGATTGTCGAATTCCACCACGGTCCGAAAACCATGATTCTGCTGATTCAAGGCCAGATCCACCTGACTGACGACACCTTCAGTTCGCTTTCCCAGCCATTCGATCAGGGCCGGGCTGCCCGCAGTCACGCGGTCGATATCGGATTCCGACGCCCAGATCACCGCCTTCAGCCGATGGGTCTTGGCGATGGTCACCAGTGGACTCTCTTTCTTGACATTGTCGGTCTCGTTGACATAGATCCGGGTGACGATTCCGTCGATGGGCGCTTCCACCTTGATGGTCTGCCGCACCGCATCCCAATTGGCCTGAGCCACTTCGTAACGGGCTTTGGCGTTGTCCCGTTCCTGCAGGGAAATACCGCCGGCCCGGTAGAGCCCATCGATCCTCTCATAGGCGGTCTTGCTGTTCTGGTAGTTGATTTCGGCCTGCTGATACTGGGAGGCCGGACTGTCCACAGGGAGGGTCACCAGAATCTGCCCTTTTTTGACATGATCTCCGGTCTTGACCAGGACCTTCTCGATTTTTTCGTCCATGGGCATGCCGGCGATGGATTCCTCCACCCCGCTCAAGGCCGCATGGTAGCTGACATAGGTCGAGAATTCACGGGGAACGATCCGGGTCACCTGGACCGGCACCCCTTTTTCCCTATGAATATCAACCATACTCTGATGCACTTCCTGGTCACGCTGACAGGAGAATGACAGCAATACGGTCAACAAAGACAAACCAATCAATAATCGTTTCATGGAACAACCTCCGGATATCACAAGCACCCCATTATATACATACACGCATGTATGTGTCAACGAAAAATGAATTTTGTTACAATTCCGTTACAAACAGAACGGGCCCGGCAGGAAGTCGATCCGGAAAACGTGGTATGATTGGAGCATGGACACAGAACTCTCGGACAACCCCTACTGCCGGTGGGTTCTGTCCTTGCCGGAGGATCACCCGGACCGGCTCTACCACGATTTCCGCTACGGCTTTCCCATCGCCGACGACGACGAACTCTTCGGCCGACTGCTCCTGGAGATCAACCAGGCGGGACTGAGCTGGAGCACCATTCTCCGAAAGGAGACCGCCATCCGCCGGGCCTACGATGATTTCCGTATCGAGCGGATCGCGGCTTACGGCGATGAAGACCGGCTTCGGCTGCTGGGTGACGCCGGCATCATCCGCAACCGGCTTAAAATCAATGCCGCCATCGCCAACGCCCGAAAAATTCTGGATCTATGTGCCCGATTCGGTTCTTTCAAAGCCTGGCTGGACCATCACCACCCCCTGAGCCTCGAGGAATGGACCCGACTCTTCAAAAAGACCTTCCAGTTCACCGGCGGCGAAATCGTCAGGGAATTCCTGACGAGCGTCGGCTACCTTCCCGGCGCCCATGGGGAATCCTGCCCGGTCTACGAACGGGTTCTCAGCAAAACCCCCGCCTGGTTCGAGCGTGGCAGAACCACATAATTTCTTCACCGAATAGAGACAGGTGAGGGAACCGGCGATGAGAGGGCGGGCCGGTTTATGCCCGCCCCACATTATCGGATAACGCTATGAAAAGAGCCAGTTTCAGACCGGTCTTGCCTCAAGGTTTCAAGGCGGCGTCGATCAGCTGGGACAGGTTTTCTGGATACCAGTGGCCGATGTTGGGAGTGACCACCAGCTTCACCGGAACCTTTCCGGCATTGAGTGCTTTGACGAACGCCTTCTGCCGTTCGATGCGCCGATCGAGCTCGGTGGTCAGCAGGGTGCCGGAAAGCTTGTTTTTCCGCAAGCGCAGCAGGATTTCGGGAGCCGGATCCGCAGGCAGTTCGGGACAGAGGATGACAAAGCCCCGGGCGGGAACGATACCGGAAAAAAGGGCCACCATGCTGCCGTACCCGCCGGAAGAGAAACCACCGATGTAGATCCGCTTCGGGTCCACGGATACCTGGGACTGTATATCCTGGAAAGCCTGAGTCAGCTCCTTTTTTGTGATTTCATCATCCTGCCAGTGAAATCCCTTCATGTCGGCCACCTGGGAAGACTGGACGTAGGCGACGACAAACTCCTTCTTCAGCCTGGCTGAAGTCCAGTTGGGCCGGAAATCGGAGATGGACTCCCCTCCGCCGTGTAAAGCGATGAACAGGGGATATTTCCGCCTGGGGTCGTATCCGTCCGGCTTGACCAGCTCCAGTTTCATCTGTGCCTTCTCCTGGGCCTTGTCCAACCGTCGGCCGTTCTCATCCAGGAAGGCCTTGTACCGGGGATTGTCCAGCAGGGATTTCCAGAAATCCCCTAAAAAGGCCCACCTGCTGAAAAAGAGTTCCCTGCGGTGGCCCTCTTCCAGCCAGTACAGGGATTCTTCCGGTTTATTCTGCAGCATGGCCATCATGGCCAGGTTGGTGACATTGGCCAACAGGTGAGCGGGGTACTTGTCCAATCCCACTTTCAGCAGTTCTGCTGCGGAAGCGTATTTCTTCTTGGCGAACAGTTCCCCCACCCGCTTGCGCATGGCCGTATAATCCTCGAACTCCTCGATGGGCCCCTTCCCTTCGCTGCGGATCTCCTCGGCCACCTTGTCGGCGGCGAAGGAAAAGTGCCCTTGTACGATGACCCATTTGCCGGAACGTTTCTCCACCACACCGGTCCAGCGGCAATTCTTCCAGCAAAACTCGGTGCCTCCGTAGGAACCGCAGTCGTCGAGGACCGCCGACCACCAGGCCACGGTACCCGATTCAGACAGCTTGATACGGAGGTCCCGGATTTCGTGGCTCAGGTAGACATTGTCGGGATTGCGCCACAACGCCGACCCTTCCCGGAAGGCCTTTCCCCCGATGACCGTGTCCTTCGAATTCGGCTGAAACATGAACAGGTCGGGATCTTCCGGAAAAATTTCGAACAGACGGTCAAAATTCTTGGTTTTGAACCAGCCGATGCTGTCCCGATCACACCGGCGATCAGGTCCCGGTCCGTCGGCACCTCCGCCGCCAGGGGACTGAAAACAAACAACCATAAAAAGAAACCAAAACTGATCCATTTCATGCTCCGTCTCCTTTTTTCTCAATTCACGACTACATTATGTTTATAGAAAATCCGATCAATTTATAAAACAGCAATCCGGCCGTTTTGTGACCAACGGCCTCACTGATGGTTTTAACCACCTGTCGGACCGCGGGATGTCCTGGCATAAATGATGGGAAGATGAGATGAATTTTTCGATATATCCGAACCTTCAACAAATCGCTGATCAAGGACCGTACAGATCTCAGACTGTTCAGATCACCTCGATCTTTCAATGAAATATTCGGAAAATGGAAACCGGATCGCGCCCCCAAAAAAGATATCAGGAAGCCAGTGATCAATCTGAGTATATGCATCGAATGGTTGGTAGAGAGCAAAACGGATGAGTAAAATCGTACAATCCAAATTTGCGATTTTTTTAAAAATAAACATTGAAATCAAAAACGGAGTCATTTAAACTGAAAATAGTGTCGCAGACACGTAAAAACAACACGAAACGGAGGGGATAATGAAACAAAATGTTCTTTTTTTACTGATCGGACTCATCTGTATCGGGGGACTGTCATGGGGGGAGGAACCGGTAACCACTTCACCGACGGTGACCATCGGCTCGACCCGCTGGTACAGCCAGGACATCGCTCACGAGGATCTGCTCAAAATCGCTCAGAAAGAGAACAAGCCGATCCTGACCGTCTTCTCGGCCGTATGGTGCGGGCCCTGCCAGCAACTGAAGGAAACGGCCTTAAAAAAAGATGAATTCAAGAGCGTGGCCGACAAGGTGATCCTGCAGTACGTCGAGCAGACCACGCCGAAGGGACAGGCCTACTGCCAACGCTTTGCCGTCCGGGGCTACCCGACCCTGAAGATCTTCTCACCCGAAGGCGAACAGCTGGAAGAGGCCGGCCAGCCGGAACGAACCCCTGAAGGGTTCAGTCTCTGGATCGATAAAGTCAAATCGGGAGACAACATCTACACCCATCGGAAAAACGTGAAAGATCATCCCGACGACCTGGCCGCCCGGATGAAACTGGCCCGTTCGATTGGACACTCCCAAATGGAAGAAACCTTCACTCACCTCGATGTCATCCTGAACTCAAACAATGCAGCGAACAAATACCCAGACACCCATCAGGAAGCGATGGAACAAAAAGGCCAACTCGCGGGATATTATCTCAGCCAGCTCGGCTACAATCGGACAAAAGGATCTCCTTCCCGACCGTCCCTCACCACCCTGCCCGAGTACCCGGCCCTGAAAAAACACATGGATCTCCTGCTTGAACACTGCGTTCCCGATAAATTCAGGTTCGCGATGAAAGAAAACTGGCTCTACACCTTCACCAAATGGTACGCCACCACCGAAGAGTATGCGAAGGTTGTCGATCTCTTCGAAAAATACGGACGTGAGGGCGAAACCGTAAACTGGGACAAGTATCGTATCGGTGTCGAAGAAGTCTTGCAGGCCTACGGAAAACTGGAGCAGACCCCAAAGCTGGCGGAACTGCTGGCCGGTTATCGCGATCACATTCTTGCCAACGGCAGCCTGGCCGGTGACATGGGCACGAGTTACTCCTATCTCGGTGCCCAGCGGGCCCTGATCGACCTCTACCTGGAGCAGAACAAGCGGGAAGAAGCGGAGAAGCAGCTCATTCTATTGATGAACGACTTCAAAGAGAACAAAATCAATCGGCACGACCTGCTGCTGATGCATTTTTACGGCAACAAGGAAAAGCTGGCCATACCCTACTTTCTTCCGATGGCCGAAGCGGCGCTGAAGGCCTCCACCAGCAAGGAACGCTACGCATACTATTTCTACTACGGCGGGCTGCTCACCGCCGCCGGTGAGAAGGACAAAGCGAAGAAGCTGTTCATCGGCGGACTCGAGGATCCGCAGCTCGTCGCCGGTCTGCCCGCGGACCAGCAGGCCCTGATGAAGGCCCAGATGATTCACGGCCTGGCCGAAAATGAGCTCTTCGATGCCGAGGCCCTTCGGGTCGGCGAAGAACTGCTCCAAAAACAGAGAACCGCATCCACCCTCAGCGCCGTGTCCAAGCTGAAAGCGGGCACGGGCGACGCGGTCGGGGCCGTCCGCCTGCTGGAAGAGGCGAAAACCCTCGAGACCGATGCCCAGAAGAAAGCCGATTACGATAAACGCATCACCGATCTGAAAGCGAAGCCGGAAAAATCGGTTCAGTAAAACCCGGCCAGGTTGCCGAACAGGCCGGATTGTTCACAGGCGGCGCCCAGGGCCTGCCAATCGGAAACGGGGATGATGCGGTCATTGAACGGAACCGTTTCGTTCCAGGGCCTTCGGATGAGAAACACCGGCGTTCTCATCCGCCGGGCGATGAACTCCGCCATGTGCGGTGAATCCTCCACTGCGTAAGCGTAGGATCTGGCGGCCAGTTGATCCAGGGTGAGGGCGGCATCTTCGCTTTCCCTGCCGTACTTGTCGACGATATGAAACTGGTGAAACGGAATCTCGTGGATTCTCAGCCACTCCAGCGTCAGGTCCCGGGTGTGCCAGGGTCTGCCGGTGACGACGTGGATCTCCCGCCCCGATTCGGACCAACGCCGCACGGTGACCTTGGCATCGGGAAGCACGGGCAGATTCATCAGAATTTCGTCCTGATGAAAAACCGCAAAAAGATGCCGAAATTCCTGCGGGGTCAGATCAAACGAGACGGAAAGGTCGAATTCCCGGATCTGATCGAAGGAGACCGCTTTTCCGAACTCTTCCCGAACGCAGCGGCAGAGAGCCTGGCCCGTTTCCGAAAGCACGTCGTCCACATCGATGTATATTGGCAAAGCCGAACGGATTTTCAATAAGTCGCCGATTGATTCCACAACGACATCCAGCATAGCAAAACCGCACAAAATAAACAAATATTACTCAAAACACGGCCGATAAAAGCTGAAAAACAACTCTTAAATTCCGACGATCTCCGATCCCGACAGCTCAATGGTATAATTCCATCATGACAGCAACCAATGAATTTCCGGAACAGCAACACGCAAACGCCTGCCCGATTCACCTGGTGCTGGTGGAACCGGAAATCCCCCAGAACACCGGCAACATCGCCCGCAGCTGCCTGGCGGTGGGGGCCACGCTCCACCTAGTCAAACCGTACGGCTTCTTCACCAGTGACCGCCACCTGAAACGGGCCGGCATGGATTATTGGCCGGAAGTCAACCGGGTGGAGCACCGCAGTCTGGAGGACTTCCTGAACCGCCACGGAGACGACCCGCTGGTACTGCTCAGCAAGAAGGGTGCGAAACTCTATACGGAAATGCCGTCCAGCGGTCCGGTTTTCCTGCTCTTCGGCAGCGAATCGAAGGGGCTTCCGTCCGAGCTGGTCCGACGATACGAAGAACAGATCTACCGCCTGCCCATGCAGGAAGGAATCCGCTCCCTCAACCTGGCCAGCGCCGCCACCGCAGTCCTCTACGAGGCCTTGCGCCTGCGAAATTTTCCCGGATTGTCATACCAGCCCTGATCTTTTCCCCTGGATGATTTGTCAAGTGCAAAAAAAAATACTAGAATAGCCTAAATTCCCTGGAAACATCATGAAAGATCTCACCACCGGAAGCCCGGCCAGGCTCATTTTCTACTTCGCCCTGCCCATGCTGCTGGGCAACATCTTCCAGCAACTCTACAACACCGTCGACAGTGTCGTCGTCGGCCATTTTGTCGGCAAGGGTGCACTCGGAGCCGTGGGCGCAAGCTTCCCCATTTTCTTCCTGCTCATCTCCCTGGTCATCGGCATCACCATGGGGGCGGGCATCGTCCTGTCCCAATTCTTCGGCGCCAAAGAGTACTCCACCGTCAAGAAGGTCATCGAGACCACCTACATCTTTCTCTTCTGGGCGGCCCTGGTCATCACCGCCTGCGGCTTCTTCGCCGCCGGCTGGCTGCTGAGGCTCATCAACACGCCGGTCGAAATCATGCCCCAGGCCCGTCTCTATCTGCAGATCCTCTTTATCGGAGCCGTTCCTCTCTTCGGCTACAACAGCATCAGCGCCATCATGCGGGGCGTCGGCGACTCCAAGACCCCGCTGTACCTGCTCATCATCGCCACCCTGATCAACATCGTTCTCGATCTCACATTCGTGCTGGTGTTCCACTGGGGCGTCGCCGGAGTCTCCCTGGCCACGGTACTGGCTCAGGCGGTCTCATTTGTCGCCGGCATCCGGGTGCTCAACCGCCGCCAGGACGAGCTTCTCCATTTCCATCCTCTTTCCATGCGCTTCGACAAGTCCCTGTTCCGCAAGATTCTTCGCCTCGGCCTGCCCACCACCATACAACAGTCCCTGGTGGGGCTGGGCTTCATGGCCCTGACCAGTATCGTCAACTCCTTCGGTACCAACGTCATCGCCGCCTACGCCGCCGCCGTCCGCATCGACTCCCTGGCCGCCATGCCGGCCATGAACTTCTCCATCGCCATTTCCACCTTCGTGGGCCAGAACATCGGCGCCGGAAAGTTCCACCGGGTACGACAGGGATTCAAGGTCACCCTGGGCATGTCGTCGATTTTATCGGTTGTCACATCGATCGTAATCATCCTCTCCCGCCGTTCTCTGATGCACGTTTTCACCTCCGACGGTGATGTCATCCGTCTGTGGGCCGACTATCTGTTCATCGTCTGTGCCGGCTACATCTTTTTTTCGGCCATGTTCATCAGCGCCGGAACCATCCGCGGAGCCGGCGCCACATTCTACTCCATGGTGGTCACCATCTTTTCCCTGTGGCTGGTGCGCATTCCCCTGTCCTGGTTCCTGTCCCGGCACATGGGTGTCAACGGAATATGGTGGGGTATACCCCTGGCCTGGATCGCCGGATTCCTGGGGGCCTGGTTCTACTACCTGTCCGGTCGCTGGGAAAGCAAGGGAGTGGTGAAGAGAGAGGAAGAGGTCCCCATCGTCCCGGTGGAAACCTGAGCCTACCGTGACAAATTTGAACCCAACTTCATTTTTGTCTTGACAATTCTGAAGTTTACTTCATAATAGTCAGCATGAAACGTTATCTGGAGAACCCGATAATCAAAGATCTCGATCGGAAAATCGTTTTCCTGTCGGGCCCGAGACAGGTCGGCAAGACAACCCTTTCGAAACAGTTGTTCGAATCGTACACATATCTGAACTACGATTCCGCACAAAATCGAGATACGATAATCAGAAATGAGTGGGACCGTTCTGCGGATTTGGTGATTTTAGACGAAATTCACAAAATGAAAAAATGGAAATCATGGTTGAAGGGCGTCTTTGACAGTGAGGGCATCCCCCCCCGTTTGATGGTCACCGGTTCGGCCCGTCTGGACACCTATCGGAAAAGCGGAGATTCTCTGGCCGGCAGGTTCTTCTCATATCGGCTGCACCCCCTGACCTTGAAGGAAATCGACCACTATCTGTCCATACCTCCGCCGCAGGCCCTGGATCAGTTGCTGACACTCGGCGGTTTCCCGGAACCGTTCCTGAACGGCTCCGAACAGTACGCCAGAAGGTGGAGACGCACTCATATCGACACGATCGTAAGACAGGACCTTCTCGATCTCGAAACGGTCCGGGACATCAAATCCATCGAAATCCTGATCAACCTTCTTAAACAACGAGTCGGGAGTCTGGTCAGCTACTCTTCATTGGCGAACGATCTCCAGGTGTCCATACACACGGTCAAGCACTGGCTGCAAATCCTGGAAAACCTGTACATCATTTTCCCCGTGCGTCCGTTTCATCGGGATATCACCCGCAGTATCCTCAAAACCGGCAAGTATTATTTTTACGACACCGGGGCGGTCTCCGGGAACGAGGGAGTCAGGCTTGAAAATCTGGTGGCCGCTGCATTGCTCCGGGAGATTCATTATCTGGAAGACACGGACGGCCGCCATGGAGAGCTCTGCTTCATACGAGACCGTGAATCGAGGGAAATCGATTTCCTGGTAGTCATCGACAACATTCCCCGGCAACTCGTCGAGGTGAAACTCAGCGACAATCAGTTTTCCTCGCACCTTTCCAGATTTTCAGCCATGCTGGGCGATATACCCGGGGTTCAGATCGTCAAGAATCTCAAGCAGAACAAAAGCCACGGTTCCTTGTCCATGGTCTCGGCCGCCGAATTTCTCGTCCGGTTGAATCCGGCAGACTGGACAAGCGGTCCCACCCTCTGACTCGAATCAGAATATTCGATTCACCATCAGGGTCCAGACATCCCGTTCCTCATCGTCGGCCAACTGATAGACGGTATCGTCAAAGACCGCGAAGGGTTGGGTCACATTGGGCAGTACATCCGCAGTTTTGATCCATGTTCGAACGACGAACTTCCCACTGAGGTTGTACACCAGAATTTCAGATTTACCATCCTTGACGGCATAGGTCAGAATATAGGCTTTCCCCCCGTTGACCCTGAACTCCTTGATGAACGGAAAGTGATCGGAAAACTCGATCTGTTGCCGCGACTGCCGGTAATATTCTCCGAAACGGGGATCGGCGCCGTAGTAGTCGTCGATGCGCCGGATGTCCTCCGCCGTGACCGCCACCGGCGCACCGAAATCCGGAACGATGGTGCTGATTTTCCTGCCGCTCCCGTCGAATACCAGCAACTCCCTCAATTCATTGTCGACCACGATGCTATTGCCGTCGACGTGAAAACTGTTTTGCGTTTCCAGTAACAGATTGGTTTTCCTTCCGGGCTGCATGTAATAGGGAAAACGGCCGATCACCGTCGTCGAATTCTTACCGGTGACATGAACCTTGAGTTCCTTCATAACCATCGAGTCCTTCGGATCCCGAGACATCTCATCACAAACGAATCCATCCGCCAACGGCTCGACGAACACACTTCTCCCAACAAGACGAATTTCACGGATGAATTCCCCCTGCCGGGTGAAGTACGAAAGCTTCCCGAGTGAAAAAACCACCAGTTGATCCGTTTGCGGAAAAACCCGGGCAAAGCGCTTGAATTCCCCCGGACCTTCTCCTTCCCGCCCGAATTCCATGACCCGCTTCAGCTTTTCCCCGGAGAACACGGACACCGAAGGACCCTCGGAAATGTATACGAAGTCATGGTCGACGGCAATCCCGTCCGGTTTCTCGACTTCGGTTAAATCGAATACCTCCTGCGCCGGCAAGAGAAACGAAATCAACAGCAACAGACAACAGGCACAGATACTCTTTTTCATCCCACCTTCCTTTTTTCATATTCTCCCACAAGATAAAGAAAAAACACAACCATATCAGGAGTTCGTCTTCAGCACCGGATGGTGGCGCACCATCGAAATTTGGAAATGTTCAAACCGTTTCTTCAGTGAACCCCGCCGGTTTTGCTTTTTCTGCAGTGG
>CAYMND010000022.1:0-14689 GCA_964391685.1 uncultured Clostridia bacterium
CGGAGGACGTGGTGTATCAGGACCGAAGGCTGCTGGTGGTTTACAAGAAAACCGGTATTCCGGTTCAGGGAGATCCGGCGTCGACCCGGAACCATCTCAGTCACGGAGTGTGGACCTACTTCGGTTCACCGAAATCCTGGCACCCGGCGCCGATTACCCGACTCGACCAGCCGGTCAGTGGTCTGGTTCTGTTCGGCACCAATTCGGAAAGTGAAAAGAATTTATTCTCCTTGATGAGGGAAGGAAAAATCTACAAGTGGTATCAGACCGAACTTCAGGGACAACATGAAACCGCCTGTTATATGGTCAATCAGCCGCTGACCCATTCCGGTCGCTTTATTCGAGTCGATCCGGAAGGGAAACCGGCTTTGACCTTGTTCATCCCGGGGCGAATATTTCCGCAAAGCCGTATTTTTTCCGCTTTTCCGCTGACCGGCAGACGTCATCAGATTCGGGTTCACGCCGCCAGTCGCCTGGGTGCCGTCGTCGGTGACACTCTGTATGGCGGTCCAAAAAGAGAGGTGCCCGGAATCGCTCTGACTTGTATCGGTCTCAACCTGACCCTCGGCGACCGCAGGTACCGTATCCGGCTCCCTGAACGGTTCAGGTCTCTGTAAACAAAGACAGCTTTCCAGAAAAGTCAGAAGGGAGCATGAACGGGTAGGAGAAACGCAGGTAGATTTTTCTTTATCATTTTTATTTATTGAAATTGGTACATATCGGGTGTATTGTCAAAACAAATGCAGGAGGGTTTATGGGAAAGAAAGTCGGTGCTGTTGTTTTGTTTTTTTCTTTGTTTCTGGTTATTTCACCACTATATTCGGATATCCATGTTTCGGCGGCCAAGGGGAGCAACCAGAATGACGGCAGTCGTTTAAAACCGGTGAAAGAAGTCGACCGGGCGATTGCTCTGGCGAAAGCGGGAGAGAAAATCCTGATTGCCGGGGGAGTTTATCAGGGAACATTTGCAGTCGGTTACCTGGAGAGTGACAAGCCGGTTCAGCTTATCGGCAGTTTTGATGAAGGTTTTGCATCCAGATCCATTCTGAATACCCCAACCCTTTTCCAACCCGACAACGCTGCCGGAGGAAAGGCACGCAAGGCGATGCTGAAATTCACCAGGGAGATCGATGGGACGTTGATTGACGGCATCGTATTCGACATGGGGTACCGCAACGCATACAGTACCGATGATGGTATTGTGGAAGGACTGGAGACCGGGAGGATGCTGCGTTCCACTGAACGACCGAAAATCGGCAACAGCACGGTGGAAGAGCCGATCGTACAGGTCGTCAGCGCTGCACAGGGTGGTAACCTGACCATACAGAATTGTGCTTTTGTCAACGGGGCCAGTTTTGCCGTTCAAGGCGGAATTCGCAGTGGGACGTTTCGCATCGTCAACAACGTCTTTGTCGGCAATCGCATGGCCGCCGTCGAAATTTTCGGTACTTGCGCCAACCGCGGCGGACCGGGTAAATCCGTGAATTGCGGAACGGTCGAGATCGCCAACAACACCATCCTGTTCACCTGGAGCCGGCTCAAGGATATGCTGGATATGGGATACGGAATCCGGGTGATGAGCAAATGTGAATATTCAATTCATCACAACATCATCGGAGGCAGTGTTCTGGCGGGAATCGACAACACCCGCTTCAATCCCGGAGAGTGGCTTAAAATCGATGAAAACATCTTTTTCGCCAACAAGAAGGGAGATATCGAATACAGTCCGGCCAGCAACACGAAGCTCAATATCATGGTCGATCAGTTCGGAGATTTGACTTTTGCTTCGGTTAAAGGAAACCGTAAGGAAATACCTTCCAGACTGCCTCTCAACGTAAAGTATCTTGAGGCTTTTTTGAATACCAGTTACGTTGAACAGGTGGACTTCAACCCCGATTCCCCGGCAAACCTGTGGCGTGAGGCCATGGGACTCAACAAGCAGGGCAAGATCAGTTCGAAGGTTTCCATGTTCATGAATCGCTATCCCTGGAGGGAGGCACTGAAGCTGTTCGGTGCGGTGAAGGAATGCGGAGCTCAACTGTTTTGATGGGAAAGAGGAGTATGGAAGATGGCTCGAATTGAGGACATTATAAAATCTGTAGGATCTGATTTGAGAAAAGCGCAGAACAGCATGTTTTCAAGAAAATACATCGAGGCTCAGGACCTGTTGACCCGTATCGATGCTCTTCTCGAAGAAGGGCGGAGCATGGATGCCGATCATATGCAGCTGAAAACCTTGTCCAATCAGGCAGCCAAACTGGCCAAGGATATCGATCAGAAAATCGGCTCCGCTTCCCCCAAGACACAGCCCCAATCTCCACAAACTGGAACGGGTGTCGTCAAGCTTCCGGCCGGTGTGGAAAAAAGAATTCGGGATATGAACCAATTGATATCCAGAGGGAAAAGCGATGATGCCATTTCCGTTTTCATGGAAATCGACGTCCAATATGCCGGACAGTTCGATGTCAATCATCCGGATTACCATGAAAAGGCTCTCTGGGTTGAAGAAACGAAGCGGAAGAAGCTGGCGGACAGTCAGACTGAAAAGGGCAACCGGGAACTCCAAGAAAAGGAGAGACAGGAAAGAATGCGGCAATCCTCTGAATGGGAAAACCGTCTCCGAGAATTGCCGCTTTTGGCCAACTGGATTTCCAACCAGGAGGAATGGATCAGTCAACAGCAGTTGTTTGCTGAAACGAAGCGTATTTTCCAAGAATACCAATCAGTCTCCTTCTCCCATGGTAAGGAGGACGGTCTGGAGCAGATAGAAAAAAAGGTTGGTGAACGGATCGCAGAATTTCCCCAAATGCTTGCCGCTGTCCGTTCCAGGGCTCTGAACGAGATCAATGAGCATTTGAACTCACGCCTCGAAGCATTGGGACGTATGATGGAGGGTAAGCCCTCTATCATGAGTGATTCCAGTGTGGCTGAGAGCCGGCGCTTTATCGACGAAAGAAAGTGGTCATTCGAACCGGATGAAGATGCTGTGATTCAGATGGATGACCTGTTCAGGAATTTGTTGGAAAAGAATGAGAAAAATAAAAAAGAGCGTGCAGAATTGATTTTGATTCAAGACGATTGCTATTCTGGCTCTGACGCCGGAGGAATCAAGGAAAAGATTGAGAATTATGCCCGGATGGCAGCCGGAGCCGGAGATATTTTAAGAACAGTTATTTATAAGCCTGAATGGAAGGAAATATCTCAATGGGAGGATTATGCCGGGAATCAGCGTTTTGTGACACGGGGGGAAATTTATGGCCAAAGTGCTCTTCGAGTGAATGGAAAAATCTTTTTATTTACAGTTTATATAACAAAAGAGAGAAAAAGCGACGGTGTCTGGTCCGGGTTACAGGGAAACGTCATGTATCAGGAGGAAATGGCAGAGAAAAATCTGGATAGATCATCATAAGGGCTTGACTGATTGTAGAACGCCTTGAAAGAATGTCATCTTGTAGTGCCTGGGTTTCGTCGTTGTGTATGAATTCTGAATCTGACTTCGAATATCGAGTTCGCCGCTGAACCAGTACGCGAAGATCGGTTGACCGGGAATTCTGTTCGGAAAGAAATAATCCATGGCATTGACGACGTGAAGCCGAACTCCCTTTTGCTTCAGGTGGCTGATCTCGATAGTAAGTTGCCGGCGTTCATCTTCACTGTTGATGCTGTCAAGACTTTTTTCGATGGATTCCAGATACCAGGCATCGAAATTGGGGTATACAAAACCATCGATAGAGGATAGGTACAGTCGTTCATCCTCTATAATCCAGTTGGCGATATGAAAATTGGGATTTTCGGTTCCGTCCATCTGACCCCGGCGGGTCACCATCATGGGGGCGTTGCCGTATTTGGGATATAGCTGATATCCGGCCAGGAAACTGTCAAAAGGGTAGGTGTTGTTCAGATGAAATATCGATCCGTTGTATAAGACAATGTCTGGAATTCGGTCATATGCCGGAATCAATGCTGTAAACAGCCATGAAAGCAAAATAAAAAAGGAGCTTCTCAGTAGCCTTCTGCTTGTACGCATGAGTACAAACATACTGCAAGTGGAATGAAAAGGTCAAGAGGTGGTAGACAATATGTGGCTGAACTGGATGATCTTTGATACAATTCGTTCATGAAACTCGATCAGTTTTTCTTCAGTCTCCCACAGGAGCTGATTGCCAGAACACCTGCAGAAAAACGCGATCATTCACGTTTGATGCGGGTTGACAGAAACACAGGAGAAATAACTCACCACCGGTTTAACGAGATACCCGAGCTGCTTCCCGCGGAAGATTTTCTGGTTGTCAACACAACCCGTGTCGAACCTGCCAGGGTTCTCGGAACAGTCAATGGCAGAAGTGTCGAGATGTTGGTCGTGAAGGTGCTGGATGGCAACAAGGTGGAAGTCCTGGCTCAGCCGGCAAAGCTGCTTCGAGTCGGAATCCGGGTCGATTTCGGCGGTGACCTTTGCGCTGAAGTGTTGAATCAGGGGCACCGGGGACGCAGGGTTCTCAGCCTCAACGCCGGTGTGGAAGAACTTTATCGTCGGGGTTACGCTCCGTTGCCTCCTTATATCAAGCGAAAACCCGATGAAGCCCGACGTTTGAGACAGTTTGATCTGGAACGGTATCAAACGGTGTATGCCGCCAAACCCGGTGCGGTTGCCGCACCTACGGCGGGTCTCCATTTCACTTCTTCATTATTGGAGGAAATCGGCAGAAAACATGAAATTGTTCCCGTAAATCTGACAGTGGGAGAAGCCACTTTTCAGAAGATCGAAGTGGAGAATATCGAGGAACATCACATGGGGCTGGAGGAAATCGAAATTCCGGTTACCAGTGCCGAACGGATCCATCAGTTGAAAAAACAGGGCAGCAAACTGCTGGCTGTCGGTACTACATCGGTTCGCAGCCTGGAAACCTGGGCCGCCCTCGGCAGGGAATCTCTGCAGTTTTCTTCGGAGATTTTCATTTATCCCGGATTTCAGTTCCAGCTTGTTGACCATCTGCTGACCAACTTTCATCTACCCGAATCATCTCTTTTCATTCTGGTCAGCGCCTTTGCCGGTCTAGATCTGATGAAACGTGCATATCAGGAGGCGATCGGTATGGGATACCGTTTCTTCTCTTACGGTGATGCCATGCTGATCCTATGACTATGACACCGAAAGCGTATCTGGTTTGACAAGATTTGATGGATTATTCATAATAATTTTGTTTCGTCAGGAGGTTGGGTATGACATTGTCTTGGTTCAGGTTTGCTGTACTTGTTT
Organism: uncultured Clostridia bacterium; assembly: GCA_964391685.1. Classification (GTDB taxonomy): domain Bacteria; phylum Acidobacteriota; class Aminicenantia; order UBA2199; family UBA2199; genus CAYMND01. The sequence goes on from CAYMND010000022.1 coordinate 5,258, forward strand.
GTTCCATGATTTTCCTGATGAATCTGGACGCTCAGAAGGAAGTCAAACCGCAACCGAGTCAGAAAGCGGCCGTTATCCAGCGGATCGGTATTGACACCGACATCACCATCAGCTACAGCCGACCCGGAGTCAAGGGACGAGTCATATGGGGCGAACTGGTTCCGTACGGTTTGGCTCCCGGCAATCAATATTCCGACAATAAGCCGTTTCCCTGGCGTGGGGGCGCCAACGAATGTACGACCATCGAATTCAGCAGAGATGTACTGATCAAAGGGTACAGAATACCCGCGGGGAAATACAGCCTGCATTTCATTCCTTCCAAGACGGACTGGGTAGTGATTTTCAATCGCAACAACACACTTTGGGGCAGTTTCAAATACAACCAGAAAGAGGATATCCTTCGAATCAAGGTTACACCGGATCAGGCACCGTTCCAGGAGTGGTTGCTTTACGGTTTTGAATCTCTGACGGATTACAGTGCCACGGCCTTTCTGCACTGGGCGGAAGTAAAGGTGCCATTCGTTATCAGCTGCGATCTGAAATCGAACGGAAAATACTGACTTTCAGCGAAAGGATCCGGATGAATTGAACACTTCTGCTGATTCAGTGCAGATACTTTTCTAGGCAAGTATCCGTAGTTGGTATCAGGGGCAGACAATGAATCCCTGGGCCCAGAGGCAGCCGCCACAGGCCGGATGGACATTGCCGAAACAGTCTTCGCCGTTTTCACTGGGCAGGTCACAGCCGTTACAGGTCAGGCAGGGAGCGAAGGAGAAGTCCTGCAGTTTACGGATGAATTCCCGGAAAACCACGGATTCCCGAATGACATTCAGGGGGTCTTTCCGAAGAGACGCCAGATGAAATGCGGGCCATGGGCGTGCATAGTGCTGGAAGTGGACTGTATGACTGTGCAGGAGGGGAAGACAGGGGGAGAGCATCCCGTCCCAGCGGATACTGAGACTGTGCCTTGAGGCAAAGGGGCAGACACCCACAGAGCTTGCCTCCCGGGGCTCTGGAGTTTGGAAATTTTCCCGGATACGGGATAGTATCCGTTCATCGATCAGGTTATTGTCGAAACGGGGAACCCATATCCCATCCGGAGGAATATCCAGGCTCACCGTCATGGGATACAGTGTCTCTGGATACAGATCCTTCGTATAGGCTTCGACGTTACTCAGAGAAAATCTTTGGGCTTGGAGATGAAGGGCCAGTTCGACGATTTCTGGAAGGTCTTGGATGTTTCTTTTCAGAGCCACGAACGAAATCCCCAGCTCGATTCGGCGATCTTTTCGTGATAAAGCCAGCCGTTTCCATTGTTCAAGATTTTCCAGTATTTCCGGAAGATGGTCTCCCAGTCGGACATCGGAATAACTATTCGGGTGCGCTCCATCGATTGAAACCCACAGGCAGTCGATTCCTGCGTTCATTAATTCCCGGGCCATATCTTCATTGAGAAGAATGCCGTTGCTGATCATTTCCACTCGGCAGCCGGTTTCCTTTGCCAGTTGCACCATTTTGATGATATCCGGGTGACTGAGGGGTTCCCCGATACCACCGAAAAAGACGATTGGAGAATCCGGATTGCGGCCCAATTCTGACATGATGCCCTGAAACAGATCAAATTCCATATTGCCGAGAGGTTCTTCCCAGGCATTGCGCATACAGGTTCGGCAGTCGAGATTGCAACGGTTGGTGACTTCGATGTAGAGCTTTTCGAGGTGGTTTCGTTCGGATTTCATTTTTTCGTTTGGCATAATAACCAAATAACAAGAAAGTGTCAAGATGAATGAAGCACTGATCTGGGTTTTGCCGTGTATTTAGAGTATAATGTCGTGAATGAATCGCGAATCGTGTTGCGGAAACCCGACCCCGAAGAGGTGAAATGAGTCTCGAGCCGATAACCCCGTTTCCGATGCCGGTTTCACAGTTGAGACACCGATTTGGTATCGAAGATTTCGAATTGAAGGACTATTGTGAATATGATTCGGTAAAACCGGTCTGGCAGGAGTTGAACCGGAGTTACAAGAGTGGAGAGCTCAGTCTCGACTGGAAGGCGCACTGCTTGATGTGGGACCATTTCTACTCCCGACGCGGTGGGAGGTTGTGGATTCTGGCTGCTTTTCAGAACGGAGAGGTCCGGGCCGTTTTCCCAATGGTCAGAGAGGATGATGCGGCACCCTGGTCTTTGTGTGATGAATTCATCATCGGTCGTGAGTATTTCTGTCCACCGTCGCTGATACACCGTTTCGCCTCCCTGCTCGCTTCCATTCATCAGGAGGATATGAGCAGTTTCTATATTCCGGATAAACGGGAATTGTTCGTGACCGCGCCCAGCGGAATCGTGGATCTCAAGGAGAATGGAACGGAATGGATGTCGGGCTATGACTCCCGGACGATGAAGGAGTATCGCCGTGTGAGGCGGTTGAACGAGGATCTGCGCGTCGAGTCCGATCGCTGTGTCCGCCGGGATCAGATCGGCGGAATCTTACGTTCCCAGCTGGACTACTGGCTTAAAAAAAAGGGTGCGGAAAGTGAGTCGGAGTATAGTTACAGCCGGGACAAAATCCATACCGACCTCAAACTGATGGAGCGGGCTGCTGAGATGGACAAGCTGATTTCTCTCTACTTTTTTGAAGGTGAACGACTGGTTGCCGCGAACTTTTCTGTCCGTAGGGGATCGGGCGGAGTGGACGATTATCTTTGTCTTCGTGACTGCTCCGAATCCATGAAACGGCGCAGCCTGGGGGTTTTCGCAATTCTGAAAAACATGGATCATTGCCGTGTCCTGGGCATCCGATACTATGATCTCAGCGCCTGCATGGCACCGTATAAAGAGGCATTGATCAATACGGAACTGTTTCATTATCATTTGTACCGTCCGGGAGGAGAAAATGCCGGAATTCATCAAAACCCTCAGCTGTCTTAAGCAGGTTTCCCAGTTGATCCGCATTCACAACCGTGTTTGGCCGGGTTCCATCGGCATCATAGAGGCTCTTGTGGAGAGTGACGAATGTTTTCTGGCGGTCAGTCAGAAGGGGAATGTCCTGGCGTATGCATTCGTAGAAATGGACAAGAAAGGGGGATTTGCCGAACTTCAGGATATCACCGTCGATCCGGACCATCAGGGGAAGGGGATCGGAAACGAGTTATTGAGAAGAATCATGGACGAATATGGTTATGTCAAATTGATGGCGCGGATCAGCAAGGAATCCCTGATGCAGTTCTATCAAAAGCACGGTTTTGCAACTGAAATGGTGGTGGAGAACTATTACGGCATCGACGAGGACGGTGCCCGTATGGTATGGCGAAGAAATCAAACGGATTGAGCTGATTGAACGCTGTTTGACGAATATTGGGGGCCATTCATCGAAAAAACGGAGAAGAACCGGTAACGGGATCGTACACTGTAGTTGTGACGAGGAGGTCGTTCCGATGAAAAGAATAGTCAAATGGTTGTTGATCGCATGGGTGGCCCTCATTTCTCTCTCCGCCGCAGAACCGATGGAATTGTCTCAGGTAGGCAAGCCTGAAATGATCGCTGTGGATCAGGGATTGCTCTATGTTCTGGAAGGTACCACCATTCATATGTATCTTTTGGACAAGGGAGAATATCTGGGCAATTTCGGAAAAGACGGCGAGGGGCCCGGGGAGATCAAGAAGAATCCCTTCGGAGGACCGATTCTGGTTGTCCCATTCAAGGGAAACCTGTATGTGACCAGCATGGGGAAGTTGTCGATTTTCAGCCGGACAGGTGAATTCATCCGGGAGTACAAGGTCAATGCATCTGACAGTTTCTATCCTTTTGCCGATCGTTTTGTCTGCATGGGAACCCATGAGGTAAGCGAAGGGAAATGGTTATGGCCGTCTTCATGTCGGATGCCCAGCTGAAACGTGGAAAACTTCTGTATGCTTCCGATTTCGAGGTGGGTCAGAATTTCCGATTCGATTTTCCTCTCACACCTTTCTATCCGACCATGACCGACGACCAGCTGTTCATCATTGCCGGGAAGGAAGGCTTCGTAATCGACGCTTTTGATAAAGAAGGCAATAAACAGTATCGTATTGTTCAGAATGAACCGTTGATATCCGTCCCGTCATCGTATCAGGCAGAAACCGAAAAGGCCTTCAAGCGCAATCCGAATTTTGCCGCCGCCTGGGAATTTATGAAAACCCGAATCAGTTACAAGAAAAATTATCCGCAGATTTATGGATATTTTCCAGACGGAAACCGGCTTTTTGTCCTGACTTTCAAAATGAAGGGAAATGAGCGGGAATGCATCGTTATGGACTTGAAAGGAAAGGAACTCAAACGGATATGGCTTCCGATTCCAGAGCAGTACGGATTTGAATTCAACAGTCAATTTACCGCTGCGGATTCAGTTTTCTACTACCTGCGGGAGAATGAAGAAACTGAAAACTGGGAGTTGAATACCCTTTCTTTGAAATAGAATCCGGAAAGAACCAGGAGATTGGCAGGATCAATCTCCTGGTTGATTAATTCCGATACGAAATTGTCTATCGGATGGTCTTGATCAAACGACCGGAGGGGACCTGCTTGTCGAGGGGCAGGTGGTTCAGGAAAGCAAGAGTGTCCCAGTCCTGAGGAGGAATGGCCCAGTTTTTCAGTATCTGACGAAGGCTGTGACTGCCGACGGGAGCCGATCTGGTGCGAAGCTTCCGGCTTTTGGGGATGTCTCCGGATCGAATTCCTCTCAAGCTGCCGATCATGTTGTGCACCTCGTTCAACCTGGAGATCGGGATTTCTTCTTCATTTAACAGGTAAAAACCATATCCGTGGCGCTCATGAATGAGAGAAATCAGCTGCAGACCGTAGGATCGAGTACCGTTTTCCAATTTGTCGGCAATAGTCAGGCGTGCACGGCGACCGGATATGGTGGAAGACTGCTGATCGATGATGGTGATAGGATTGAGGGCATCGAGGTGCTGCTGATGAAGGGCGGAAAGCGGCTGGTCGGTGGGTGAACTCTTGATCACCAGAGCGGTTTTCTGGTCGTCGCTGATCAGGGTAGCAATGCCGCTCTGCAGCTGAGCCTGCCATCCATCGGCCAATGCAAGAACGTATTGCCCTCTCGGATGGATGAGTAGACCTTTTTCTACTCGCATCGCCTGCGCTGAGGGTCCGAAGTCCAGCCCGTTGATCTTGGCCAGGAAGGTTTTCTCGTTGTCTTTCAATTGCGGATCATCTTCTCTCAGCATCGTTCTGACTGCCTCAATGCGTTTGGGAGTGAGCGGATGAGTCGAGAGAAAATTAGGCAGCCCTCCGCCTCCGCTCATGTCGCTAAGCTGTTCAAGACTGGAAAAGAAATCAATCATGGCTCCCGGATTGTAGCGGGCCTGCCGGGCATAAGTCACTCCGAGTTCATCGGCTTGATATTCGTCGCTGCGGCTGTATTTGAGAAAAAGGAGGGCTGTAGCGATCTCGATGACTGGTGTAGCCTTCCTGATGTCTTCATTCAGCTCTCCGGCAAGGACAAGCCCAATGCCGAACAGCATGTTGCGGCTCAGTGTGCGGGCACTGTGCCGAGCGTTCACATGACCGAGTTCGTGCCCGAGAACGACGGCCAGCTCGGCTTCCGAATTGATCATGGCCAGGAGGCCGCGGGTGATGTAGATATAGCCGCCGGGAGCGGCGAATGCGTTCTGAACGGGAGTGTCGAGAATGTGAAAATGGTACTTCAGGTGTGGTCGATGTACCCCCGGCAGCAGTCTTTCACCTACGGCTCTGATATATGCGGTCAGCTCGGGATCGCCATAGAATCCGTATTCGATCTCCAGACCTTGATGCACCTGAGCGCCCATGGCGATCTCATCGGCTTCGGAAATCAGCATCAATTCTTTTTTACCGGTAACAGGATTGGTGATGCAGGACCAGATGAACAGGATCAGAGGCAAAACGATCGCCTTCATACCAAATCGCCATAATGAATGTTGCTTCATGGGGCCTCCTCAACGTTCTTCAGACATTGAATAGTATCGGAGGAAGACAATGTCAATAGCATCAGAAATTCAGATTGATCCAGAGGACCCCTCCCATCAGGAGGGGCCGTGGATCGGAAAATTGTGATGAAGACGTTTTGAAGGTTTTTTTTTATCAACGTTTTCATCTACTTTGACGATGAATCAAAGAGCCGGGATTCAGGAAAGTGCGTTCTGTTTATCAAATTCTTCGGTCATGATCAGAGTTCCCGGTTGAGTGATATGGTCGATAAACAGGATGCCGTTCAGATGATCGATTTCGTGCTGCAGGAGCTCCGACATCTTATCACTGAACATTTCACATTGTTCGTTACCGTCTTCATCAAGGTAACGGATGGTGATATGCCGATGGCGTTTGATCTTGGCCATGAATGCGGCCTTTGCAGAAAAGCAGAAATCCCAGACTTCGAACATCTCTTCGCTTTTATTGAGAATTTCCGGATTATGCAAGAAAAATGTCCTTTCGGGAGAACGAATGCATGCAAGGCGTAATAATGCACCGATCTGGGGGGCCGCCAGGCCGTTTCCTCGATGATGGCTGAGCTGGAGATGGCCGAGTGTTTCGTAAAGGTCTTTGCGCAGTCCGGAAACCCTAGGATCATCAACTCTTCTCACAGGATCACACACTTTGCGCAGGCGAGGATCACCGAAAAGAAGAACGGGGCGTATGGCCATTTCTTCACTCCTGATTTTGAGATAATGATAGTATGCAATAGAGCGCAATTCAATTCAGCCCATGGGCATGATTCGAAAACGGAATCTGTCAATTCAATGGTGGACAGATCAAAGATACATATCGACGACTGATATCCTTGATATTGTGACGTTGAATGATTTGTTGGCGACCCGCTGTTCCGAGTTTTTGGCATAGGATCGGATCCTTCAGGAGAGATAATGCCTTTTGATGGAATTCAGCCGCATTGTGTGCAATCTGGAAAATACCCCGATCGATACAGATTGGAATTGACTTGCATTGGAGGTTACGGTCACTGTTCCTGGGTCACCCTTTTTCAGTCATCCACACTCCGGCCAGAACGAGTCCCATCCCGAGTATGGCTACAGGTACAATGGGCTCTCCCAAAATCAGGAAAGCGGCCAGCTGAGTCATCGGTGGAATGGTGTAGAGGTAGGTGCCCACTTTTTGAGATTCGCTGTCTTTCAGGGCATAGAGGTAGAACAAGGTGGCCAGGAAAGAGCAGGTGACGCCTAGAAAGAGTATGGCCAGCCAGGCCTCGGCCGGTGCATTGAGGATTGAATGCGGATTTCGACAGAATTCCCATGTACCGGCAGGCAACATCATGGCCGTCCCCAGGAAAGTGATGGCCGCAGTCAACGAAAGCGGGGGCAGTTTCGAGCCGTAATGTTTGCTGAGGACAGTGAAAATGCCCCACATGAAGATACTGGTGATGACCAGCAGATCTCCCAGCATGTTACCCGAAAGGGAGAAGTGCGATATTTGATCCGGACCGATCACAAGGACGACCCCCAGAAGTGCCGTTAGCATTCCGAGGGCCTTGAGTGGGTTCAGACGCTCCTTCAGGAGAATCCGTGCGATTATCGTTATCGTGATGGGGGAAGTAATGGCGTAGACTCCGGCATTGGATGCACTGGTCATGGTCAGGCCGAAAGTCTGAATGGTATAATGAAGGCCAGTGCCGAAAAGTGACAGCAGGATCAGCGAGGGCCACAGGCTTCGATATGGGATCCCGGGGCGCTTGCGTACAAAAAAAAACAGAAAACAGAACGAAGAAACGATCAACCGAAGGGTTACAACGCTGACCGGCGGAAGGTGTTGAAGTGCTATCTTGCTGGCCACAAATGATATAGCCCAGAAGAAACAGGTCAGGAGGAGGGCGGTACGGGCTTTGGTACTCATGACTTTACCTGGAAGATTTGTACTCTTTATTGTTACGGAGGCAGTTGTTTATAAATCGGCGAGAGACGAAAAGGGACCATGGCTTGGACAGGTGAAAGGAGTAGTCGGTTGGATTGAAACTCCCGATAACTTTTTTTTTGTAAATGATCTTGTAAAAGTCAGGGTTTTTCAGCTTGAGTAAAAAGGGCTGGATACGGAAAATCCAGGAAAGAGAGCCGGGCGGGAAGAAAAGGTTGATCACCTTGTTGATTGAAAAAAGAGTCAGCCAAAATCGTTGATGACGCCGCCATACTCTGAGCCCCCGTTTTCCGTGCCGAAGAGAGATCTCTTTTCCGTTGCGGTTTACACCGGATACTTTCCCAATAAGCCGATCTGGTAATACGATATCATGGTCCAATCTGGGATTCGAATCGCCTCCAGTGACCAATTCCCGGTCTCGTTTCTCGACAACCCGATGCACGATGTCCTGTTCACCCAGGTTGAAGACAACGATATCTCCAGGGATGATCAGATCGAAAGAACAGGGATGAACTGTGAGACGATCGCCGTTATGGAATACTCCTCGCATGCTGAATCCCTTGTAATAGACAAACCTTTTTTCATCTGCATTTTCATCTGATGCCTGTCGGATGGGCCTTGACGCGATCATGGGGAGTTCAGCAGAGAATTCCGATAAATCCCTGCTGGATCATCTCCTGCAGGAAGAGATCCAGATCTGCCTCAACGAGCGTTCTGTCATCGTAATCGTACTCATCTAATATTCCGGATAGAAGATCTTTTCTGGATATGGGTTGCAGGCAAAGATTCCATATTGCGAGACCGGTTTCATTCAGGATGCGCATTTCACTGTTGTCAGGATTGAAAAGCATAGGTCCCCCGGGTTCGTTTTCCCTCAGGATTACATCCGGATTCTGCATCAGCAGTGTTTCATTGTTCATTGGATTTCTTTACGGAACAGCAGCCCGAAACGTTTCATGATATCTGTGGCCTGAGGAGTATTCCGGCAACGTGAAAGCAAGGTGGCTGGATCCTGGTTGTTTTCTATAAGCAGCTCGCGGCTGGAACTGATGATTGTCCGGGTGAGATCGGCTTCGAATTCGGGATGAAACTGCAAACCCCAGGCACATTGTCCAATCCGGAAAGCCTGGTGGCCGTCATGTTCATTTCCAGCAAGCAGGACAGCGTTGGGAGGAAGTTCTATGACTGATTGGCTGTGGGCTGTCTGTACTGCCAATGGCGAAGGGACATCCATGAAAAGGAAATCGTCCCCAGCTCTGGGAGTCAGATGGACCACAACGGTGCCGATCTCCGGTCCATGGGGATTGTTCCTGACTCTGCCGCCCAGGGCGTAGGCCAGCATTTGGTGGCCGAAACAGACACCCAGAATCGGAATTTCGGCAGATACTGCCGCCCTGATCCAGTCGGCCTCGGCTTCCATCCAGGATTCATGCTCAGTCAGCATTTTCAGAGAACCACTGATGATAATACCGGCAATACGTTCCCATTTGGGCAATACCGGATTCTTTGTCATGTCGATAATTTGGGCATCTTTTCGAGTC
>CAYMND010000023.1:0-6463 GCA_964391685.1 uncultured Clostridia bacterium
TTACCGTCCGGTCCCGTTCAACCATCACCTCCCGGGAACAGTATATGCAGGAGGTCGATGCCCTGCTCAACTTCCAGCACTGGAAGTTCTACGAACTCAACGAGTTTCACATCACCTTTCACGGAACCACGGCCATCGCTTCCTACATTGCCCGCATTTCAGGAAAAGACCCGCAGGAGCGCTACTTCGAGACCAAACTTCGGGTCATGGACATCTATTGCCGAACTCAGGAGGACTGGGGCCTGGCTGCATCCAGCGTGAGCCTGCATCCCGACGCCATCGACAGCAAGCTCAACGCCGCCATTTCCTCCCTGACCATGAAGTGATTTCGGCTTCTACAAGGAATGCGGAGTAGAAAAAATGAAACAATCAACAACCCATGGTAAGTTGTCCGATCTGAGGCGAAGGAAAAATGAAATCGGCAAAGGCGGAGGAGAAGAACGAATCGCCAAACAGCACGCTCAGGGTAAAATGACCGCCAGAGAACGGTTGCAGTCCCTCTTCGACGGCGGAAGTTTCCTCGAGAACCAGACCTTCGTCAAGCACCGCTGTACACAGTTCGGCATGGAAAACCAGACCATCCCTTCCGACGGAGTGGTAACCGGTTCCGGAACCATCGACGGCCGGCTGACCTTCGCCTTCTCCCAGGATTTCACCTGTTCGGGCGGATCAGTCGGTGAAATGCATGCCAGAAAGATCGTCTCCATCATGAAGGACGCGCTCAAGTGCGGAGCCCCGGTCATCGGGATCAACGACAGTGGAGGAGCCCGTATCCAGGAAGGTGTGGACGCCCTCAGCGGATACGGTAAAATTTTCTACCACAACACTCTGCTTTCCGGTGTGGTGCCCCAGATTTCCATCATCGCCGGTCCCTGCGCCGGCGGCGCAGTCTACAGTCCGGCCATCACCGATTTCATCATCATGGTTCGAAGCACTTCACAGATGTTCATCGCCGGCCCCAACGTAATCAAGGCCGCCACCGGAGAAGAGATCACAGCGGAAGATCTGGGCGGTGCGGACACTCACGCCGCAGTTTCCGGAAACATTCATTTTATCGCCGAAAACGATCTCGAAGCCCTGAATCTGGCCCGTAGACTCCTCTCCTTTCTCCCATCCAACAACGTCTCCGACCCCCCCCATGCAACGATCCGGGAGTTGGCGGTTACCACCGACACCAGTCTGAACAAGATTATTCCCGACGAGGTCCGCAAGCCGTACAACATGCAGGACATCATTCTACGCCTGGTGGATGTCGGTGACTTCCTCGAAGTCCAGAGTCACTTCGCCCCCAACCTGATCATCGGTTTCGCCCGCATGGCGGGGATGCCGGTGGGCATTGTGGCCAACCAGCCGCTGCATCTGGCGGGCGTCCTGGACATCAACGCCAGTGACAAGGCCGCCCGATTCATCCGCCTGTGCAACACCTTCAACATCCCTCTGCTCAACCTGGTGGATGTACCGGGTTTTCTTCCCGGCGTAGCCCAGGAACACAACGGAATCATCCGACATGGTGCCAAGATGCTGTTCAGCTACTCCAGCTGTACGGTGCCCAAAATAACCGTTATCGTCCGCAAAGCCTACGGCGGTGCCTATCTGGCCATGTGCAGCCGGGACATGGGGGCTGACCGGGTGTTTGCCTGGCCCACCGCCGAAATCGCCGTAATGGGAGCCGAAGGTGCGGCTGGAGTGGTCTTCAAGAAAGAGATCGCCGCCTCCTCCGACCATAAAGCGGCCCTCAAGGACAAGATCGAGGAATACCGGCAGCAGTTCGCCAATCCCTATATCGCCGCCAGCAGAGGCTATATCGACGAAGTGATCGAGCCCCAGGAGACCCGGCACTACGTGATCCGGGCCCTCAACGCCCTGAGGGCCAAACGGGACTCCCGACCGCCCAAGAAACACGGGAATATCCCTCTGTAGAGGCTCTTATGATCGAAAACCTGAAAACCGCTTTACTTTTGATGCTGATCGGCATGGGAGTGGTTATGATCGCCCTGGTCTCCCTGCAGCTTTTCGTAAACGGCATCAGTGTCCTCGACCTGAGCCTCACCCGGATCTTCAATCGGAAAAAGGAAAAAGATACAACAAAACCGGTTGAGAATTCCTTAAAAGACCAGCAATCCGATATAGAAAGTGAGGAAGCGGCCGTGATCGCCGCTGCTGTCGCCGCCGCCACAACCGGACATGCCGTTGTACACCATGTACGGCTGCTTTCGGACGGAAGCCAGGAAAGCTGGTCCCGCGAAGGGCGGCTGGACATCATGAGATCCCACAGCCCCTCTCAGAAAAAATAAACAAGGAGCAACGAAATGAAAAAAATGCGTATTACCGTGAATGAAAAAATATACGAAGTGATCGTTGAAGTCCTGGAGGATGACGAACAGGCCTACCCTGGAGCCACTGTCCTTCCGACGGATATCCAGCGTCCCGTTTCCTCCGCCGCTCCGGCGGCCGTAAGATCCGCCGCTCCGGTGAAACCTCCGGCACCCGCCGCAAACGGAAACGCCGTCATGGCTCCCATTGTCGGCACCGTGACCAAAATCCTGGTCAAGATCGGCCAGAAAGTCAGCGCCAACGAGGCATTGGTCGTTCTGGACGCCATGAAGATGGACACCTACATCAACGCCCCCAAAGCCGGTACCGTGCAGTCCATCGACTGTCAGGCGGGAGACAATGTCTCCGTAGGTCAGAAGCTGCTGGTCCTGAGCTGACACGAAAGCAACATGGAACAAATTATTGAAAACATTTCCAAGTTTCTCTCCGGCACCGGGTTTGTCCACTTGACCTGGTCCGGAGCGGCCATGCTGGCCATATCGCTGGTTCTGCTCTATCTGGCCATTGTCAAACAGTTCGAACCGCTGCTGCTCATTCCCATCGGTTTTGGAGCTCTTCTGACCAACATCCCGCTGGGAAACCTGATAAGCGCACCGGTTGGGGATGCCATTGGAGGCCCATTCTGGTATATCTCCAAGGGAGTCGAGCTGGAGATCTTTCCACCGCTCATCTTTCTAGGTGTCGGAGCCATGACCGATTTCGGTCCTCTGATCGCCGCCCCGCGGACTCTTCTTCTCGGAGCCGCCGCCCAGTTCGGCGTCTTCGGAACCGTCATCGGCGCCACACTGCTGGGCTTCACCTCAAAGGAAGCCGCTTCTATCGGCATCATCGGAGGTGCCGATGGCCCGACAGCCATATTCACCACCATCAAGCTGGCCCCGCACCTGCTGGCCCCCATCGCCGTAGCCGCCTACTCCTACATGGCATTGGTTCCGCTGATCCAGCCTCCCATCATGAGGCTGCTGACCACGAAAAAAGAGAGGCAGATCATCATGAAGGAACTGAGGCCGGTCAGTCGCCGCGAAAAGGTTTTCTTCCCCATCCTGGTGACCATCTTCTGCTCGTTGATGGTCCCTCCGGCCACCGTGCTGATCGGCATGCTGATGCTGGGCAACCTGTTCCGGGAATCGGGTATCGTCGACCGTCTTTCCAAAACCGCCCAGAACGAACTGGTCAACATCATCACCATTCTGCTCGGCCTTTCCGTGGGCATGACCATGGGGCCCTCTTTTCTCGAACTCAAAACCCTGGGCATCATCCTGCTCGGTTCCATCGCCTTTTCAGTAGCCACCGCCGCCGGTGTGCTGCTGGCCAAGTTCATGAACCTGTTCACTCAGAACAAGATCAACCCCCTGATCGGTTCGGCCGGAGTGTCCGCCGTGCCCATGGCCGCCCGGGTTTCCCATGTGGTGGGGCAGGAGGAGAATCCGCAGAACTACCTGCTGATGCACGCCATGGGACCCAATGTATCCGGCGTTATCGGCACGGCGCTGGCCGCCGGTGTCCTGATATCGATCCTCTCCTGAGACAAAGAAAATCAGCCGACAGCCTCGGAGGCCGAATCAACCTCTGAGGCTGACCGAACCTCGGCCGGTGTGGCCGTCCACGACAACGTGAAGTGGTTGTTCAAAACGGACGTGCCGCACCCACCGGCCCTCGTAAAGAGCCGGTGCCTCCCGGAGGCGGTCGAAATCGATGAAACTGCTGTCACTCCTCCGGCCAACATGAAAATATCCCATCTTGAGAGAAATCAGATTGTGGAAAAAGTGGCTCCCCAAGGACGGTTCGACTCTGAATTCTCCCAAATAGGACTCGACAATCAAACGGGCATTGGATATTTGATGCCACTCAACGGGGATTCCCAGCCAGGAATCGGAAGTGGCCCAGCGGCCGAACCCGACAAGTATGTAATTTCTCTGCTGTTCGGACAGGATTTTGTTGACCTCCCCGATCTCGGCGGCGATCCGATTGGACTGGGCGATATCGAAGGATTCAGGAGACAGGTAGACGACATCGGACAGGTTGTCCATCACCCCGTTGCCCATGGCCCGATCCGAGGCCATGATCACCCGGGAACCGTCGACTTCATCGAAGGAGATTTCCTCTTTTTCCCTTCCGACCACCATGGGCCGAATCTGCAGCAGATAGAACTCCGGTTTGTCCTTCCCGGTGGAATCGATGTTGATGGCGAATTCCATCTCGATATGGGAACCGAACGCCTCCCTTCCGGCTGACAGAATCTGCATCAGGATATCGGCCAGAGGAAAGGTCCCGTACTTGAGAACATGGGCGAATGTGACCATGCGGTACCCCGGAATCGACAAGGTGTCGAAAACGGCGTTGTCCTCAGCCGAATAGGTGCTTCCAACCAGAAACAGGGTTCCGTCCTTCTCGGCCCGCCCCAACGGATTGCTTTCGATATTGAATTTTTCATCGGTCGAAGGAAATGCCCTCGCATTGAGATTGAGGGCATAAAAGTGGTTCTGTGTATTGTGCATGTATTCCGCCGGTGAAGAGAAAGGCGGGTTCATCTCCGGGTATTTCGGTGAGAAACGGTAGACCATTTCTCCTTCGACAATGGCGGTTCCCAGCCCCAATGCCAGTTCGACAACCCCCTCGTCGGAGCTCATATGGGATATCGGATAAAAATTGTACGACTGGGCGACACCGGAAATCACCGGATAATAGAGGTCATCATGAGCCCGTCCCACCAGCTGCTGGATGATGACCGCCATTTTCTCCTCTTCCACCCGGAAATTGGTATTTCGGACATACTCCTTCGGAGACCGGAAAAAAACCGAAGCGTAAACCAGTTTGACGGCATCGGTCAGCAGTCGGAGGCGCTCCTTTTTCGAGGGTTGGTTGTTGGCCAGCATATAAGTGGAGTATAGCCCTGCAAAAGGCAGCAGCTGAGAATCCTCCAGCAGACTGGAGCTGCGTACGGCCAGGGGGTAGCGGATCTCGTCGAGGAGCACGTCGAGATCGTCCATCAGCTGTCTGGGAAGTTTGGCTTTCTGAAAACGCCGGGCCAGCACTTCGGAATTGTTTTCCTCGATGGCGAAGCGTTGAAGATGATTTTCTTCAATGAACGTTTCGAACACCTCCGAACAGATGACAAATGTATGGGGAGTCCGGATCAGCACGTTGGGAAATTTTTCGCTCAATCCGCTTTTACTCAGGAAATCATTCAGAAAGGCGATTCCGCGCGCCTTGCCGCCAAGAGAACCGTTGCCGATCCGGACAAAGGAATTGTCCATATCGTACCGGGAACTGCCGAAATCGGATATCACTCCCATCTGGTTGTGTTGCAACTGGTTGCCGATTTCCCGAACGATGTGCTCCCGCATCTGTTCCACACTGCTGAAGTCGGATACCTTCCTCGGTCTCAACTTTTCGGCCAGTGCAAATTCAGTCCGGGCCCGCAGCCAGATGGAAATGTGATTCCGTTCGGCATGGTAGATCAGGCTTTCATCGGGAATGACCTTGATGATCTGTTCGAACTCCGCCAATGTGGATGCCCGTCCCAATTCCTTACCCTTGAGATTGAGAAAGACAAAATCACCGAAACCGAAATTCGTCATGATATACTCATGCAAATCAGCCATCAGATTTTCCGACTTCTTGTGCAGGAAAGCCGCCCCCGCCTCGTACGCCTTCTTCCGGTTGCTCTCGCTGGATGACTGAATCAGAAAGGGCAGGTCGGGAATCTCCTTCTTGACCATGTTCGCGAACCGAAAACCCGCATGTGGATCAATGCGGCCTTCCCGGGGAAAGCGGACATCGGAGATGACCCCCAGAAGACTTCCCTGATATTTTTTGTAGAGTTCCACACCGTCCTCGAAGCTCTCGGCCATGAGAATCTTGGGACGGGCTCGCATGCGCAGCAGCCGGTGCAGATCGTTCACCCCCTCACTGATCAGGGCCCGGGTCTGGGTCATGATCTCGGTATAGATCACCGGCAGATAGAGAGAATAAAACTTGGGGGAATCCTCGATCAGGATAATGACCCGAACACCCAGACCGACATCGTTGTCAACATTTTTCATGTCTTCCACATACTTGATGAGGGCCAGCAGAATGCGGGTATCTCCGGACCAGTAGAAGACCTTGTCGATGACTTTTTCATCGT
>CAYMND010000023.1:6473-13907 GCA_964391685.1 uncultured Clostridia bacterium
TTGCGCAACATCCCGGCGTCCATCCAATCGTAGGTCAGCGTGACGACCGGCATATCCAGGCATTGCGCCTTGACTGCCCGACCGAAAGAGATCAGATCCATATCTGAAAGCCGGGTCATGGTGATGACGAGATCGTACTGGTTCCGTTTCAGTTCAGCCAGAGCCTCCTGGGCGGTGGATACCCGAACGATCCGCGGTATGAATCGCAGATTGAGATCGATGTATTCGCTGAAGATCTTCTCCGACAGCCTTCCGTCTTCCTCCAGAACAAATGCATCGTAATAACTCGAAACCAGAAGAATGTCACGAACCCGAAACTTGATCAGATGGTGAAAACCACCAAATTGCGGGGTGTAATCACTGACGTATTTCATCGTACCGTTTCCCCGTAACCGATCCAAGCCGATATTCCTGTCATTTTTTGATCCTTCGGAATGCATGTTATTGTATTCCCTTCGGTCTGTCAACATCACCAAAATAATCACATCCTCCTGTTCACGATCAAACCAATCCATCCCGTTTCCGGGGTTTGGCCGGACCGGCGCCCCTGCTGCGGAAACCCTGCGATTTTTATTGAATTATGGCGTTTTTCCGGGAAATTCTTTTTTTCAGGAACCCCCCGGATTTTGTTGACTTTTCCCGGCGCCTTTGTTACAAATTTACTTTAACTGGCGCCTCGGCTAACGGGGCGAAAATCTTTACAAAAAAAGGAGATCTGTAATGTCACTTATGAATGAACTGAATGAAAAAGTCAGGATTAAAAACCCTGGCGAGAAGGAATTTCATCAGGCTGTCGAAGAGGTTCTCGAGGCTCTGGAACCGACCGTCGCCAAACACCCCGAATTCGTAAAGGCCGGCATCTACGAACGCATCGTCGAACCCGACCGTGCGATTCTGTTCCGCGTTCCCTGGGTTGACGACAAGGGCAATGTTCAGGTGAACAAAGGGTTCCGCGTCCAGTTCAACAACGCCATCGGTCCCTACAAGGGCGGACTGCGTTTCCACCCCTCGGTCAACCTCGGCATCATCAAGTTTCTCGGCTTCGAACAGATTTTCAAGAACTCCCTGACCACCCTGCCCATGGGCGGCGGTAAAGGCGGTTCCGATTTCGATCCCAAAGGCAAGTCTGACGGTGAAGTCATGCGTTTCTGCCAGGCCTTCATGCGTGAGCTGTTCCGCCACATCGGCGCCGATGTGGATGTCCCCGCCGGCGACATCGGCGTGGGCGGCCGTGAAATCGGTTTCCTCTACGGTTATTATAAAAAACTCCGCAACGAACATACCGGCGTCCTGACCGGACGAGGCCTGGAATGGGGCGGCAGCTTGATCCGTCCGGAAGCCACCGGTTACGGTTCCGTCTACTTCGCAGCCGAAATGCTCAACACCCGCGGAAAAGACCTGAAGGGAAAAGTGGCCCTGGTCTCCGGCTCGGGTAACGTGGCCCAGTACACCATCGAGAAGCTTCTCGATCTCGGCGCCAAGCCCGTCACCGCCTCCGACTCCTCCGGCTACATCTACGATGAGAGCGGAATCGACCGTGAAAAGCTGAAATTCATCATGGATCTCAAGAACAATCGCCGCGGCCGGATCAACGAGTACACCGAGAAGTACCCCAAGGCCGTGTACACCCCCATCGACCCCAAACTGGGATACAACCCCCTCTGGAACCATAAAGCCGATTGCGCCTTCCCCAGCGCCACCCAGAACGAGATCAACGAGAAAGATGCCCAGAACCTGATCAAGAACGGCATCTACTGCGTCTCCGAAGGTGCCAACATGCCCACCACACCGGAAGGCATCAAGATTTTCCTGGACAACAAGATTCTCTACGGTCCCGGCAAAGCCGCCAACGCCGGCGGCGTGGCCACCTCCGGCCTGGAAATGTCCCAGCAGAGCCAGCGGCTCTATTGGACCCGCGAAGAGGTCGATCAGAAACTGCACCGCATCATGAAAGACATCCACAAGGCAGCCAACGAAACTGCCGCCGCCTACGGCCAACCCGGCAACTACGTGCTGGGCGCCAACATCGCCGGCTTCACCAAAGTCGCCAAAGCCATGCTGGCTTACGGTATCGTGTAATCCAAAGGTCACCGACCCAATAAAAAGAGGGAGCTTTCGGCTCCCTCTTTTTTTTTCGCCCAATTTTTCCAACCATCCACCCGGTCAAAACACTCTTTCAATTCGAAAAACATCGACACCAAGCCCCTGACGATGTCTTTTCCTAAATTGAAGAGAAGTTTCTTAAATTCCTGATTGGTCATACCAATTAATGCATATAAATAAATTTTATTTTTTCTATTGACAAATAAATTGGTTTTTTATAGCATATTGGTATGACCAATAACGAGAAGCAACCGAAAAAGCTGCAGGAGGCCCTCAAAGGCATCGTCAAGCTGATCCAGGACAACAGGATCCAGCAGGGCGACCGTCTGATGCCGGAACGAGAGCTGGCCCTGGAGCTGGATGCCAGCCGGGCCACTGTCCGGGAAGCCATACGACGCCTGGAAGGCGTATCGGTGCTTTCCGTCAAGGCCGGCAGCGGCTGCTATCTCAACGTCCCCCCCACAGAGCTGAACCGTCTCTGCGAAACCATCTTCAACCGGGAAAGCCGTTTCGACCCTCTCCTGGCGCTGGACACCCTGGAAATGGTTTACCCTCTGCTTTGGCCGTCCATTGTGAAGCGGGCCACACCCAGTGATCACAACGCCCTCCACGAGATTCTGATCCAGTTCAGCAGACAGGTTGTCCTGGGTGATGTGGGAAAAACCAGCGAAATCGATCAGAGATTTCACCGATTCCTCTCGTCTCTTTCCGGAAACACCTTCCTCGTGGACACCATCCAGTCACTGATGCCCGTTTTCCAACATTACTGGAATCAGGTCGATACGGTGGACACCTTTTCCACCAACACTTTGTTCGCCGGTTACGTCGGGATCCTGAGTTCTCTCAAAAAAAACGATATATCAGGCATGCAGCACAGTTTTGAACAGGTTGTCATTCAGATGAAGGAATGTCTGCAACAGCCGAAACACAGTTCGCACATTCATTATACGGAGGTCTAAATGATCGATAAAGGTTATAATCCATTTCACACCGCCCAGGCCCAATTTGACAAAGTGGCCGAAATACTGGGTCTCGATGCGGCATCCCGCGCACTGCTGCGCACCACCATGCGTGAGTATCAGTTCAACATTCCGGTCCGGCTCGACGACGGTACCGTGAAGGTCTTCCGCGGTTTCCGCGTTCAGCACAACGATGCCCGCGGTCCAGCCAAGGGAGGCATCCGCTTCCATCCCCAGGAAACGGAAGACACCGTTCGCGCACTGGCCATGTGGATGACCTGGAAATGCGCCGTCGTCGACATCCCGCTGGGCGGAGGAAAAGGCGGGGTCATCTGTGATCCCCACAACCTGAGTATGACGGAACAGGAACGGCTCTGCCGCGGCTGGATCCGCCAGATCGTCCAGAATGTCGGTCCCGTCAAGGATGTTCCGGCACCGGATGTCATGACCAACTCTCAGCACATGCTGTGGATGCTGGATGAATACGAAACCATCAGCAACGGGAAATACCCCGGATTCATCACCGGTAAGCCGGTCGGTATGGGGGGATCCCTCGGCCGAACCGAAGCCACCGGATACGGCCTGGTCTACACTCTGCGCGAAGCCCTGAAAGAGCTTCATCTCAACCCCTCCGAAACAACCGCCAGCGTACAGGGTTTCGGTAACGTAGCCCAACACGCCATCGAGTTGTATCAGCAGCTGGGCGGAAAAGTGATCTGTGTTTCCTGCTGGGATCAGTCAGCCCAGAAATCCTTTTCCTACAAAAAGATGAGCGGCATCGACATCGGCGAACTCCGCGGCATCACCGACAAGTTCGGCGGCATCAACCAGCAGAAGGCCCGGGAACTCGGATACGAAGTTCTTGACGGCAACGAATGGATCAAGCAGGACGTGGACATCCTCATCCCGGCGGCCCTGGAGAATCAGATCAACGCCGAAACCGTTCAGATGATCTCCCCCAAAGTCAAAGTGATCGCCGAAGGCGCCAACGGCCCCACCTCCCTGGATGCCGACAAAGTCATCGAAAAGAGGGGCATTCACCTGATCCCCGACTTCCTGGCCAATGCCGGTGGTGTCACCTGCAGCTACTTCGAACAGGTTCAGTGCAACATGAACTACTACTGGGAGAAGGACGAAGTGCTGGGCAAACTGGACACCAAAATGACCGCTGCCTACCTGGCTGTCAGTGAAATGGCCCGCAAGAAGAACCTCTACATGAGAAACGCCGCCTACGCCATCGCCATCGACCGGGTCGTCCAGGCCTGCAAGCTGCGCGGATGGGTATGATCGCCAGTTAAGTGACATTACGATAACACCGATCGACGGTACGGCCGGTCTGAGCCTCCGGGCCGTGCCGTCGATCCGGCTTTTCTAGGAGGTATCGACGATGACCTTTCACAGGCAGCTCAATATCCCGGAAAACATCGGAAACGGAGAGATCGGAGGCAAGGCCCGCGGACTGGTTCTTCTGAAGGAGATCATCGACAGAAATCAGAACCGGCTTCGCTTCCCCAACCTTCAAATCCACGTACCTCCTTTCTGTATTCTGCGCACCGATCTGTTCGGGCAGTTCGTCTCCATCAACCGCCTTCGATCCGTCATCAAGGGTGAGATGAGCGAGGAACAGATTGCCCGTCACTTCTTCAACGCCGCCCTGCCCGCAACGGTTTCGGGAGAGATGTGGCGCATTCTAACCGGCTTGAGATCCCCTTTGGCGATCCGTTCTTCCAGCCTGCTGGAAGATCAGCTGGCCACTCCTTTCGCCGGTGTCTACAGCACCAAGATGATTCCCAATCTTCATTCGGACAAATCCCTTCGTTTCAGACAGGCGATTACCGCCATAAAATGGATTTACGCATCGACCTTCTTCCGTGACGCCGTGGAATATCGCCGCAGTCTCGACATCCCAGAACAGGCGGAAGCGATGGCGGTCATCGTTCAACTGATCGAAGGCATGAGACATTCGGATCGTTTCTATCCCCACTTCTCGGGAGTGGCCCGCTCCGTAAATCTCTACCCCTTCGGAAATTCAACCCCTCAGGACGGGCTCGTCAGTCTGGCCCTGGGCCTGGGGAAAACCATCGTCGACGGGGCACCGGTCTGGACCTACAACCCACGCAGTCCCAAGTCTCCCCCTCCATTCGCCTCCGCCGCCGACAGACTGAAAAACACACAACATCGCTTCTGGGCAGTAGACATGCGCGGAATACATCCGTACAATCCTTATGTGGATCATGAATACATGATGGACTGCCGCCTTGAATCTGCCGAAGAGGACAACACCCTGTCCCTGTCCGCCTCGACCTTCGATGCGCCGAACGACCGCCTGGTTCCCGGAATCGGCCAACCCGGTCCGAGGGTGATCGATTTCGCCCCCATGCTGGAATACGACATGCTGCCGGTCAATGACGCCCTGCTCCGTATTATGGAGCTGGGAGAAGCATATTACAAAACGCCGGTAGAAATCGAGTTCGCCGCCACCTTGGGCTTTCCCGGAAGCGACGAACCGAACCGCCTCGGCATTCTGCAGATCCGCCCGATGAAACAGGCCCGCGCCCTTCCCCCTTTGCCGCAAAAGGCAGGCAGAAATATCATCCTGGAGAGCAGCCGTTGTCTTGGTGGAGGCGAGTATGCCCCGATCCGTGACATCCTGGTGATGAACAGGGCCGATCTCAGTCGCTCTCGCCAGTGTGCTGTGGAAATCTCCGATCTGAACCGTAAGCTCAGAGAGGAAAACCGCCCCTACCTTCTGGTCGGATACGGCCGCTGGGGCAGCAGCGACCCCTGGCTCGGCGTGGGAGTCAACTGGAGCCAGATCTGCGGAACCCGGGGCATCGTCGAGATTTCGCCTCCCGAACAAGGGATAGAATTCAGCCAGGGATCACACTTCTTCCACAATCTGATCAATCTGGACATCCCCTACCTGTTCGTCCCCTCTCACAGACAGGATCGCTTCGACTGGACCTGGCTGAAAGAACAGGAAATCATCCACCGAGGCGACCAGATCACCCATTACAGGGCACGCATCCCGGTACAGATGAGAATTGACGGCATCAACCAGCAGGGAGTCATCTACCATGACAGTCACCCAGAACAACCTTAACCAACTTCTCCGTGAGCTTCAGGAGCGGAAAAAGGAACTGAACTGCCTCTACCTGGTGGAAGAGATCATTCACCAGGGAGAGAAAAAAAAGAAGAGTACTTCAGCCATTCTCAATGAGATCATCGGTATTATCGCCTCCGGATTCCAGTTCCCGGAAGCCGCTCAGGCTCTGATCATCCTGGGCAACGACCGGTACCCCGCCGACAAGGAACCTCCTGAAAGGGATGGGATACAACAGGAACCGATCTACCTCAACGGTCAAGTAAAAGGGATGCTCCAGGTATGGTACCAGGGGACCCTCCCCCAAACCGAATCGAATCTTTTCCTGAAAGAAGAGCTGCGTATGATGCGCAACATCGCCGACCGTCTCGGTCATTTCATCGCTCACCGTGAATTTTCATCCATGCAGGACCAATGGCAGCAGATGGAAAAGAAGATCGACCAAGAGAGCCCTCAGATCTGGAAGGCCATTGTCGAGATGCTGCAGTGGTCCGACAAGAATCTCTATAACAGCATCGCCCGCAAGATGCTCTATTTTCTGTGCTGGAACGGTATCCGGGAAGCGCGGGAGCTGCTCGAAGAGTCCGTGAAGGTACGGTCGGCGACTCTCAACCAGCCGGCAGGTGAAAACATACCGCTGCGCAAGCACGTACTGGAAGCCCGCGATCCACTGGCGGAAAAGATATTCAAGATCGCCAAGCGCCACCTCAGCGACGAGATGATTCTGGACCAGATCCAGAAATGGATCAACGAGGAGAAACCCCGGGCCCTGTACAAGATTCTGGAAAGTCCGAACTCCTCTCTTCGGGACGTGATCAATGCCGTCACCCGTTTCCAGTTGCTCGAGCAGGAGGGGATGATGGTATCCCTGCCCGTCAGTATCGGCATCCGGGTCGCCCTGATCCGCAAGCTCTTTTCCGACCAGTTGGAATTCATCAACAATGCCAAGCACAATATTCAAATCAAGGGATACTACGAACTGGTCAAGCGCATCATCCACCCCCAGGACAGCCACGGAAAACTGGGTGGAAAAAGTTCGGGACTCTTTCTGGCCGAACAGATCCTTGAAAAGAAAAAAGGCGAATACCCCGAACTGAAGGATATACGTACTCCACGCACCTGGTACATCAGTTCGGACAGCATGCTGAACTTCATCTATTACAACAACCTCGAATTCATTATCGAACAGAAATACAAGGACCTCGACGAAATTCAGGTCGAATACCCGAACATCATCCAGTTGTTCAAGAATGCCACCTTCCCTCCGGA
>CAYMND010000024.1:0-13808 GCA_964391685.1 uncultured Clostridia bacterium
GACATTTCTATCTTGCAGAAAAGATGACATTTCTATTTTGCATTGACAGAGATAAAGATGATATATTTTGTAATTTGTCAGTTTAACATGGTTTTCCGTAGATTTTACTGACTGAAATGAACCTGAAAAATGTTAAAACCAGCGATTTGTCAAGTCGATGGACTGTATGGACGGGCGCTTCATATCCACTGTCCCGTCCATACAATCCATTGTGTTCTTTTACTTATTTCTTTTTTCTCATACCTTCCGCTGTCCGATCCTCGAGGGGCGGTGCAGGAGTTTTCCGACCGGGTCTAGTCTTGAGCATCTTCATGATCTCCTCAACCACTCTTTCGATTTGCGGATCATGTCCCTTTGCCAGAATGTTCGGGTCGTCCCAGACCTCGATATCCGGTTTCACGCCTTCACCTTCCCAGAACCAATGTCCGTCGTTGTCATAAAGTCGTCCATCCGGCACAGTGATCCCGCCTCCGTCGACAAGCCGGTGTCCCGTTGCCGGGCCGACCAGAATACCCAGGGTTCTTTCTCCGACAATGGGACCGGCTTTCAATTCCTGGAAAGCCCAGGGCAAGCCGTCGCCGCCGGAACCGGCCCACCCGTTGATCAGCATTCCCATCGGACCGTTGTTGGCCTTGACGGGCTGGGTGTTCACCTGGCCGTTACGCCAATACAGATTGTACACTACCGGGCGGCGCAGAAGTTCCAGAAAACGGTCGGCCAGCTGTCCGCCTCCGTTGAACCGTTCGTCGATGATGAACCCTTCCTTATGGAGTTGACCGTAAAACATTCGCACCAACTCGCTCTGGCCCTTCCCCGAAGTATTGGACATGTAGATGTACCCCAGTTTCCCTCCGGACAACTTTTCCACCATTCTGCGGTTGTTCTCGATCCATTCGAGGTTGCGCAGTTCCCTTTCTTCGGAAGGTGCCAGACAGGTGACAATCACTTCCCGAGCCTGAGCAGGATTGCCGTCACGACTTACGAGCAGAGTGACGGTTTTCCCGGAAAGGCCTTCGAATGCAGCGTAGGGATCTCTTCCCGGGTTGAGGCGGATTCCATTGACCGCATGAATGGTATCCCCGATCCGGACATCTACTCCGGGCTGATCGAAGGGAGACCGGATCCGGGTGTCCCAGTCGGCAGGCTTCACGATCCGCTTGATCCGGTACATATCGTTGACGAGTTCCCAGTCGATACCGAGCATACCGCTCAGTACCGGTTCCACCCTTTCGGTGTCGCCTCCGTAGGTATAGGTATGGCCGGCGCTGATTTCCGCCTGCATGTCCGAACAGATCTGAGTTACATCCCAGCGGCTGCGGGCAAAGCGGATCAACTGACCGTATCGTTCCTTCATCGCCGGCCAATCCACTCCCTGCATATTGGGATCATAGAAGAAATCTCGGTAGCGCCGCCAGGTATCGAGAAAAATCTGCTGCCACTCCTCTTTGGGCACCAGACTCATACTCAATTCCACAGGAATCGTATCCTTTATTTTCTGTCCCGGCTGCAGCTTGATCACCGAGATACGGGGACCGCTCTTCACCAGAATCGACTCGCCGTCGGCGGACAGCTGCGCCCGGTCGATTCCATCGATGACGGATTCTTCCTTCCTCTCTTCGAAATCGTAGTATTGCAAGCTGACCGAACGTTCTGCGGATCCGCTGAAGGGGACCCTGACGTAAGCCAGCTTGCCTTTAAAAGCAAACATGGGGCCGAAATTGCCGGCATCGACGGGAAGGATGAATATCCGACTTTCCATACCTTCTTCATCAATTCCCACAGCAGCTTTTTCCACTTTCTTCTCTTCCTTGTCATTCGGTTTCTTTTTTTCGCCGCTTCCGTTTTCCTCCTTCTTGGGGGTGATGGAATCATTTCTTGCCAGCAACAATGAAGGAGTATCTTTCATGAGTGGCATACAGGCGATCTGAGTCGAATTGGGATAGATCCAGGTACCGTCATCCATATCGGAGTAGATAGCGGACATGGATCGGTTGGTATAGTAGAACAGGTATTTTCCGCAGGCACTGAAAAGGGGTGCGAAATCCTGATAAAAACCGCTGGTGGCCTGGATTTTTTTCTTTGTCGTTACATCGTAAATGAAGATTGCATCGTGGGCGTTCTCCAGCTTTTCGGTAAAAGCCAGCCAATGCGAATCGGGCGACCACGAGATCTGATAACCGGCCAGTCCGCCGTGACCGAGATGCCAGCGCGTATTGCCGATCTTCGTCGTTTCACCGGATGACACATCAACTGCCTGTATGGAGTTGGTTTCATCGATGAAGGCGATTTTACTGCTGTCGGGAGACCAGTACAGGGTATAGCCGAATCCTTTTTCCCGCTTGGTCAGCAGTCTTTCACTTCCCTGTTTATTCATGCTACGAAGATAAATCTGGTATTCGCCGCTCCGATCGCTCCAATATGCCAAGTACTTGCCGTCGGGAGACCAGGCCGGGCTGTGATCGAAAGCGCCGCTTGAATTGGTGAGGTTTGAAGTGAATCCCTCTTTCACCGGCAGATCAAATATTTCGCCTCGGGCTTCGAGAGCCAAACGCTTGCCCTGTGGTGATAAAGATCCATTCTGCAACATTCCGGTCACATCGATCCGTCGCGGCATTTCCGCAGCCAGATCACTGACCACGTTGATTGAAACCGGACGATATTCATTGTCCGCAAGATTCATCAGGTAAAGAGTTCCACCGGCTTCGAAAACAAGTTCGTTCGGTCCGGCGGACATATATTCCACGTCGAAGTCCCTGATCCGTGTGATTTGCCGGATTTCCGCTGTTCTGGTATCGTATTTCCAGATGTTGAGCCTCATGTTTTCGTCGCGGTCTGAGAGAAAATAGATATGGTCTCCCGCCCAGGACGGTTTCCCGTCTATGGCGTCATTGTCCGTGATATTTTTGTATTTTCCGCTTTTCAGGTCGCATACAATGATGTCCGAACTGAGCCCGCCGCGGTATCGCTTGAAGGGATAATCCTCGGTAATCCTGGTAATGTAAGCCAGTTTCGAGCCGTCCGGTGAATAGCTGGCCAGTTCTCCGTACGGTACATCCAGTTTCAGGGGCAGTCCCCCTTCGACCGGCACGAGATAAAACTGACTCACACTGCGCGGACCGCTTTCCCTGGAAGAAGCGAACAGTATCCGCTTTCCGTCCGGATGCCAGTCGATCATCCGATCACCGGACGACAGGTAGGTGACACGGAACGGTTGTCCTCCGGCTGTCGGCATGACGTAAATATCGGGATTTCCATTGTAGCTGGCCGTAAAAGCGATCTGTTCCCCGTCCGGTGAAAATCGCGGCCATGACTCCTCGCCCGGAGAATGGGTCAACTGGACAGCGGTTCCGCCGGTTTTTTCGACAGTCCAGATATCACCGCCGTAAACAAAGCAGATCCGGCTGTCGGAAACATCCACATAGCGCAGCAGCCGCGCGGGGATCTGGCCCGAAACGGCTGCTCCCAGGACGAGAAGTCCTGCCAGAAAAACAAGCATTTTTCCCTTCATACAACATCTCCTTTTCGAATGAGAATACAGACATCAAGAGATACGCAGAAAGCGGACAATCCGTTTACACCCTGCAACAAGGAAACCGTTTTCTGTGACGAAAGGAAAAATGCCAACCGATTATTTCACAGCTCTCTTCATGGGCAACCGGTATCGACGAATACCGTCAAACTGATACAGGGCGTTGGCCAGAGCCGCCGCCGTCGGTACCAGACCGATTTCTCCGACTCCCTTGGCTCCGTATGGGCCGTATTCATCGGCAACTTCTACACCGATTACCTCTATCTGCGGCACCTGATGCGCCCTGAACAGTCCCAGATCGGCGAAACGGGTACTCACCGGCAGTCCCTCCTTCAGAGGCAGATCCTCGGTCAGGGCATATCCGAGCCCCATGACCACGGCGCCCTGGATCTGGCCTTCGAACAGAAGGGGGTTGACGATTTTCCCAGCATCATGAGCGGCAACCACCCGTTCGACCTCTCCGTCTTCATTCAATACAACCATCTGACTGGCATACCCGTATGAATAATGTGTCACCGTGCCGCCGTCGTCCCGGGGCGGCGTGGTCCAGTCGCAGAGCCATTGACCGGTATAGATCCGTCCGCTGAGTTTGGCCAGAGAATGGTTTTGAAGATCTCTTTTCAGTTTTTCGGTGGCATTGATCAGTGCGTTCCCCACCAGGGAAGTGGCTCGGGAAGCCGTGGTCATGCCGCTGCGAGCCCCGGAAAAGGTGTCAACGCGAACTTCCATGATTTCCGGATTCAGTCCGGTCTCCTGACATACCACCTGCCTGGCCACAGTGTGCACTCCCTGCCCCATTTCTGTCCAACCGTGATGAATGACAATCTTTTCTGATGATACGATCTCGATCTTCACCAGCGATTCATCGTTGATACCGTTACCGATTCCGGTATTTTTGATGCCGCAGGCCAGGCCGGCCCTTTTGGCGTTTCTGAACCTTTCACGCAGAGCCTGGAGTGTTGCCCGGACTCCGACATCGCCACGCATCACCTGCCCGGTCGCCGTCATCCTCCCCTCGCACAGGGCGTTATCGTACCGGAACTGCCAGCGGTCGAACCCCCCTTTTTCACAGAGCTCATCCATCAGGCTTTCCATGGCGAAGGTCACCTGGTTTACCCCGAATCCCCTCATGGCTCCGCAGGGTATATTGTTGGTATACACCGTTTTGGCTTCGATTTCGACAGCAGGAACGTGGTAGGCGCCACTGGCATGCCCTGCCGCTCTTTCCAGCACCTTGGTTCCCACCGATGCGTATGCTCCGGTGTCTCCCAGAATTTTCGCCCTGAGAACAGTCAGCATGCCCTTCTCGTCACATCCGAGAGTGTAATCCATGATCAGCGGATGCCGTTTGGGATGCATGCGAATCGATTCGGGACGGTTCAACCTCACCTGTACCGGTTTCTGAAGAAGAAAGGCGAACAATGCGGCATGACCCTGCACCGTGATGTCTTCCTTACCTCCGAAGCCGCCGCCGTTGGCCACCTGTACCACCCGCACCTTCTCCGGATCCAGGCCCAGAATGGAAGCCACCTGCCTGCGGTCTTCGTACACTCCCTGTCCCTGGGAATAGAGACGGATTCCGTCTTCTTCCGGCAATGCCAGCGCCGCTTCAGTCTCCAAGAAGGCGTGTTCGATTACCTGGGTCTGAAACACCCCGGATGCGACGAAGGCCGAACCGGCCAGTATTTTTTCGGTGTCCCCGCCGCGGTGGACCGTGAACGTTTCCAGCAGGTTCCCCGGTTCATGTACCCGTATGGGGCTGTTCTCCGCTTCCAGCATGTCGGTCAGGGGTTCGAACACTTCATATTCTACGGCGATAGCCGCAGCGGCGCTCCGGGCCTGCTCCTCGGTCTCCGCAACCACACCGGCCAGTACATCGGCGCAGCTGCGGCTGGTTTCACCGGCAGCCAGCATCAGAGGCCAGTCGGCAACGATCAGTCCGGTGACTCTATCACCCGGAATATCGGCCACGGAGAACACCCGCAACACCCCGGGCATCTGTATGGCCTGTTTCGTATCGATCCTGAGAATCCTAGCCCGGGAATGGTCGCAGAACCTCAATGCTCCATACACCATTCCGGGCAGGAGCATATCGGCGACGAAGGGTCGGCTGCCCACCGCAGTTTCGTAGGCCTCGTATTTTCTCGGACTCGAACCGACACCGATACCGGCTGAGGAAACTGCGGTTTTTCCTCCGGTTTTCACTCGTGCCGCCTCTTCTATGGCCTCGACTATTTTGACATAACCCGTACAGCGACACACATTCAGTTTCAGCGCATCCAAAATCTCCTGACGGCTGGGATCGGCTTTCTGCTGCAGCAGGATCTTGGTACGCATCAGAAATCCAGGTGAGCAGAATCCGCACTGCACGGCTCCCTTCTCGACAAAAGCCTCCCCCAGAATCCGGCGGAGCTTATCGGGCAGACCCTCCAGGGTGACCACTTCTCCTCCGTCCACCTTCTTCATCCGGGTGACACAGGAAAGAGCCGGTCTGCCGTTCAGTTCAACCATGCAGGCACCGCAGGCCCCCTGCCCGGAGCAGCCGTCCTTCACCGACATGATGCCGGCCTGATTGCGCAGATACTTCTGCAAGGTCAGGTTACTGTCTCCGTCGTACTCGACCTTTTCGCCGTTGAGGATAAAATGGATCATGTGGCTCTCCGTCGTTTGCATGAAAGCTAATTTTCTATAATTTTACGATAATTGACCGGATCGGTATCACCCTCGGTATTGAGTAGCAGCACCCGCGATGTATTCCCCAGCGGCAGACGGGAACGGACCCCAGCCATTTTTTCGTTTCCCGTCAGGGCCAGCAGTGCCGCCATGCAGGAAGCCCCCGACTCTCCGGAAACGATATGGGGATCATCCCCAATCGGGCGGTGATAACAGCGCATGGCCTCCTCGGCGTAATGATCGGAAACTGCGATGAAAAAATCAAAAGCATCCCGTACTATGGGCCAGGCCAGCGGAGAAGGGACCCCGCAATTGAGACCGGCCATGATCGAGTTCTGTTTTCCCCGGGTGGGCAGAGGTTCTCCTTTGCCGTATCGTACGGATTCCAGGAAACAGTCGCAGCTGTACGGCTCGACACAGATCATAGCGGGACGTCGGAGGCCATAGTTCCCGGTGTAGTAGACTCCACCGGCGGCAGCCAGTCCGCCCACACCGGCCGGAAGAATGACTGCGTCGACCTCAGCCGACTCGTCCTTGTGCAGCAGGCCTTCCATTTCCAGGAAAATCGAGGTGTAGCCCAGCAGGATCCATCCGGGGATCTCCCGGTAACCGGGATATGCCGTATCGGAGATCGCCTGCCAGTCGTTTTTTTCGGCATCGGCCGCACAACGCTGAACACAGAGATCGAATGTGCCTTCCACAAGCACCACATCGGCACCTTCGCCGCGGATGTTTTCCACCCGTGCCGGTACCGAATCGGCCGGCATGTAGATCACCGCTTTCTGACCCAGTTTTCTGGCCGTCCAGGCGACGGCGCGGCCGTGATTCCCGTCGGTTGCGGCGCAGAAGGTGTAATTCCCCAATGCAGACATGGCGGCTCTGTCCTGAAAGAGATCCGGTGTAAAGGGAGAGTCGAAGCGCTTCTGCCACTGATTGCCCAGGAAACGGTACATGGCGTAGGATGCCCCCAGGGCTTTGAAAGCCTTGATTCCGAAGCGATTCGATTCATCCTTGACCATCACCGCCCCGAGGCCCAGTTTTTTTGCCAGGGCCGGCAATCGGTGGAGCGGTGTGGGTTCGTAACCGGGTAAGGAACGATGGAACGCGAGCATATCAAAACTTTTCAGAAAATCATATTCCGGACCGGTCCAGTCCGGTATGTCTTTGCGTAGTTCATTGAAGGCATATTTACACATTCATATCTCCAAGTAGAGAAGAGTCTCAGGATCTGATCCGTCTCCAGAATTCGGCGGCCAGCTTCCTTGATTCGACGCACACCGATTCTTCATCGACTCCGGTCAGTTTCTTTCCGCTCATCAGCAGCCTTCCGTCGCAGACCACCGTGTCCACCACGGCATCGACCATGCCGAAGAGAAGATGCCCCAGGAAGTTGTCCCGGGTCATGGGAGTCGGCGGCACGTAGTCCATCACGATCAGATCGGCCGGTGCTCCGATGATCAGTGAACCGAGGGGTTTTCCGAAAATCATCCCGGCAATGTCGGCGTTGTGATGGAGAAGCATGTCCGGCGCTTCGCAAAAAGCCACCCGGGGATCCTTCCGGTCATGGCGCTGCAGCAGGTAAGCGCATCTCATCTGGGCCAGCATGTCCGAAGACATGCCGTCGCTGCCCAGTCCGACCCGGATGCCCTGATTCAACATCCCCAGCACATCGGCGCAGCCCACTGCATTGTTCATATTGCTTTCGGGATTGTGCACCACACTGCCGCCGTTTTCGCGGATGATTCTCTTCTCGTTTTCATCGACGTGAACACAGTGAATGAGCAGGCTTTTCGGATTGACGGCCCCGAACTTCTTCAGCCGTTCCACCACCCTCATTCCGTACTTGGCGATGGAATCGCGTTGATCGGCCATATCCTCGGCACAGTGCACGTGAAGGCCGACACCGAATTTTTCTGCCTGGGCGACAGCCGCTTCAAGCGTGTCGTCATTCACCGTGAACGGGGCATGCAGGCCGACCATTCCGCCGACCAGACGGCTGGGCTTTTTTTTCAGATCTTCCAGGAACCGTTCGTTTTCACGGAGTCCTTCCAGCCCTTTTCCATACCGGTCCGAAGTTCCGATACAGAGAGCGGCACGGATGCCGATCTGTTCCGACGCCCGGCGCAACAGATCCAGCGAACCGGTCTGGACACCCTGGGATTCGTGGTGGTCCACGATTGTGGTGACCCCGTTGCGAATACACTCCATCAGCGGAATCAGAGCCGAATAATAAATATCCTCTTCGTTCAGGGTATCGTCCAGCTTCCACCAGAGTTTCTCCAGAATCTCGACAAAATTCTCAGCCGGAGCTCCGGGTAGGGACATTCCCCTGGCAAAAGTGGAATACAGGTGATGGTGAACGTTGATGAATCCGGGCATGATGACGCGTTTCTTCGCATCGATCACCATCAGTTCAGCCTTTTACCAAATTTTCTGAAAAAACGGAGCTTCAGCTCGGAACCGGAGCCGATATCCTCGATGACACCATCCCTGAACAGGACTCCACCGTTGTCAATTATTTCGGTCGGTGTGACCACCGTTCCGTTTTCCATCAAAGTGAACATGAATTCCTCCGTAAAATCAGTCTTCCCGCAAAACAGATTTCTCATCGGCTGTTCTTTCACGCATGAAGAGCGCACCGGAGAAGCATTTCTGTACGCATATGCTGCAGCCGATACATTTGGCCGGATCGGTTGACGGATGTTTCTCTTCGTCCAACGTGATCGCCTGATACGGGCAACGGCAGCAGTTACCACAACTCAGGCAGAGTTCCTGGTCACAGCTCGATATTTTCTTATCCGGCGACAGATCCATGAAGTCGGTGATCGGATCCGGCAAGGCGATACCAATCAGTTCGGACACGGAGGATATCCCCCGCTCCCGCATCAGGGATCCCGTTCCGTTGACCAGGTCGGTGAAAATTCCGTAACCGTGCTTCATTACGATGGTGCAGAACTGGACGGTCTTGGCGCCCAGGGCCAGAAAGTTCATGGCCGATCGGTAATTCATCGGGCCGCCGTTTCCGGAAACGGCCACTCCGAGGCCGGAGACTGTAGCCAGAGTGAGGTTGCTGATGGGGGTTACACCGTCTCCGCTCATACCGACAACGATCCCCTCCTCCCAGCTTTTTTTCGTTCCCGGCCTGAAAAAGAGAGTCGGGAAGGTATTGGCCAGAGTGATACCGGCCTTCTTGCCCGGATATCTGTCCAGAACCTCCTTCAAGGCTCTGACAATGACGGCGACGGAAGTGACCGCCGCAGTCAGTTTGAACAGCTTGGGGACTTCAGCTCGTCCTGCGCTCATGATCCAGTCGACGATTCTGGCAGTCAAAGCCGCATTCTGGGAAACGATATCTCCTTCGGTGCCGTCACCGCCCTGCGGACAGGAAAGACTGTATTCGATGCCCATGACTCCGGTGTTTTCCAGCATGCGGGTGTTCCCCTGCCAACCGGCCTTGTCCCGTTCGTCATTCCCGGTGACCGGTCCCCCCGTGGAGGCCATGGTCAATCGGTCGGGGTAAAGCTTCACCAGACGATCGATCTCCCGGCACACACGGTCCAGAGAATGGCCGGACACGTTATCGCAGTTTCCGTACGTCAAGTCGTTGAAAGCGTGCATGTAGGCGCCCGGAATGTGAATGGGCACACCGTCGAAGGCGGTTTTCATGATTCCCCCCGACCAGCCGGCTTCATAAGCCTTTTTCATCTGGTCGAACCCGTCGGAAGGCGGCGCTGCGGAGAGCAGGTAGGGGGTCGTGATCTTCCGTCCGAAGAAATCGGTTTCCAGCTGTACCGGAACGGCACGGTAACCGGAAAGGACCGCCACGCTCTTCACCGCACTGTGAAAAGCCGGCTTTCTATCACCGCATAAGAATGCGTCGATGGACAAGGCCGCGTTCTTACCTGCAGCCACCGCCTCCACCACTGTCGTTGGACCGTTGACCTGGTCACCGGCATAAAAAAGTGCCGGATGCTTCGGTCTCGCCATGCTCGACCGGGCACCGATGGCTACGATTACCGCACCGATATCGGAGCGCATCTGCCCGGTTCCATCAATATCCCGGATATCCCTGAGGTTGAACTTCACCCCTTCGGGCAAAGACACCTTCACTGTTTCCACCCCCTTCAACTCATCTCCCTCCCGGACCAGAGCCGTCAACCGGGTCCGTCCGGATATCTCGATTCCACATTCCATCAGTTCATTCAATTCCTTCGGTGTCAGCGGCATCTCCCCGATGGTCTCCAAAGCAAAGATTTCCACCGCCGCTGCTCCGCTCTTCACGGCGGTTACGGCGCAGTCTGCGGCAACGGCTCCTCCGCCGACAACCGCCACTTTGCCCTTGAATTCATAGCGCTCCGGCCGGGCCAGATACTCGAGTCCGGAAAGCGTCAGTTTCTCGTTGTCCAGTCCGAGCATAATCGGCTCGCAAAGACCGGCCGCTGTCATGACCGCATCGTATCCCTGCCCGAGCAGGATTTCCGGATCGTCGACCGCCGTATTCAATCGAACGTTGATATTCCCCAGGCTGAGTGCGAAATCCAGATCCTCCTGCAGCATCTTCCGGTCAAGTCGATGTTCGGGAATGAGATTGACCATTCCTCCGAGCCGTTCCTCTTTTTCGAACATATCCACCCGGTACCCCCGGGATGCCAGAACGGCCGCGCAGCCCAATCCGGCCGGCCCCGAACCCACAACCGCAACTTTTCTTCCGTTCGGCTTTTCGGTTTCGAAGGGAGGTATGCCCCCCGACTCCCGGGCTTTCCGGACAATGGAGGCCTGAACGGCCGGAATGTCGACTGCGGTATCGAATTTCCTGTGCACACAGGCGGCCATGCAGAACTTGTCCGGACAGACCATTCCACATATTCCACCCAGAGGATTGTTTTTCATGATATGTGCCGCCGAACGCCTAAAATCCGAGCGGTCGAACACCCGGGCGGCCATGATGAAATCGGCAGCCGAACAATCGGCAGGACACTTGTCCATGCAGGGTTTTTCCTCACAGAATTCACACTTGGCGAACTCGTTTCTCAGTTGGGCGTCACTGAGATACCATGTTTTTTGATCCATCTTGCTGTCATTCATCATGCTTTATCCTTCTTCTCCGGTTTCAGCGACCACCCATGGTCAGGCTCATGACCGCCTTGGCCGTATGCAACCGATTCTCGGCTTCGTCGTAAACGATGGATATCGTTTCGTCGTCGATCACCTCGTCGGTGACTTCCCGGTTGCGGTCCGCGGGAAGGGCGTGCATCATCTTGACGTTTTTCGCGGCCATTCTGGCCCGGCGCCGATCGAAAATCCAACTTTTGTACTTCGCGAGGCTGGCGGCCATTTCCTTTTTACAATCGGCCTCGTTCTTCAGATACTCTTCCACGCTGTAGGCTCCGAAACCGCCCCAGTTCTTGGGGATCACCACCTGAGCCTCCCGTACAGCCTCGTCCATGTCATGGGTGAACGTCAGACTGCCGCCGCCGGCTTCGGCGTTTTTCATGGCTTTTTCCACAATGGATCCGCTCAATGGAAATTCCGGAGGATGGGCGACGGTGACGTCCAGCCCGTATCTCGGAAAGAGCAGGATCTGGGTCTGAGGCACCGAAAGCGGCTTGGCATGGGATTCAGCGTAGGCCCAGGAGATGGTCACCTTGAGTCCCTTGGGATCACGACCGAAATGTTCGAAAATGGTCATCATGTCGGCCAGTCCCTGGAAAGGATGATAGACATCGTCCTGGAGGCTCATGATCGGGCAGCTTGCGTATTTGGCCATTTCGTTGAGGTAGGCATTTCCGCTGCCGTAGAAACAGTTCCGGCTGGCGATTCCGTGCCCCATTCGGGAGAGAATGATGGCCGTATCCTTGGCCGATTCTCCGTGGGAAATCTGCATCTTGTCAGCGGTCAGATCGTGGGCATGCCCTCCGAGTTGGGTCATTCCGGCTTCCATGGAGTTGCGGGTTCGAGTCGACTGTTCGAAGAAGATCATGAACAAGGTCTTATCGGCCAGCAGCCGGTGCGGTTCACCCATAGCGAAACGCCTCTTGAGATCGAAGGAGACGTCGAAAACCGTATCGAGATCGTTTTTCGACCAATCATCCGCAGTTATAAAATGTCGATTGTGAAAAAGGGTATTCATGATATGTCACTCCTTATCGATACCGTATGGAAACGGCAATCATTTCATTTCCAGGGCATACAAGGCGTAAAACGCCGATGCTTTGACCAGATCGTCAATCAACACCTTCTCATTGGGCGCATGAGCCAGCACTTCGTTTCCCGGACCAAAGCCCACTGTGGGAATACCGTAGATGCCGTTGATGGTCACGGCGTTGGTCGAGAAGGTCCATTTGTCAACTCTGGGCTCGGCGGAAAAGAGTTTTCGATACACCTTTTCCGCCCGGGAGACCACCGGATGCTCCGGTTCCAGTACCCAGGTCGGGTAGTATTTTTCCATACCGTATGCCCTACCGGTGTAGGCTTTCTCTCGGTATTGAAGCACTTCGACCTCAGCCGACAGCCCCTTGACCTGTTCCCGTACCTCAGCCAGAGCCGATTCCTTGGTCTCGCCCCATGTCAGCCGCCGGTCCAGATGCAGCCGGGCCGAATCGGCCACCGCACACAAGGATGGTGATCCCGATACGAATTCGCTGACGGTGACCGTTCCTTTGCCGAGAAAAGCGTCGTGTTTCAATTTCTCGTTGAGTCTCTCAATTTCAAGACACGCACGAGCCCCCATATAGATGGCGTTCCTGCCCCGTTCGGGAGCCGAGCCATGGGAGGACAGGCCCTTGAATTTCACATGAATTTCCATACGTCCCCGATGCCCCCGGTAGATTCCCAAAGCGGTGGGCTCCGTGATAATGACCAGCTCCGGCCTGATTTTTTCCTCTTCTATGATGTATTTCCAGCACAGACCGTCACAGTCTTCTTCCATGACCGTCCCGGTGAACAGGACCGAAAACTCGTTGTTCAATCCCAGTTCGGACAGAATTCTTCCGGCGGTGACCATGGCTGCGGCCCCGCCTTTCTGATCCACCGTTCCCCGCCCGAAGACAAAACCATCGGCGATGCGGCCGGAAAAAGGATCTTCGGTCCAATTGGCCAGGTTTCCCTGATCTACGGTATCGATGTGGGCGTCCACGGCAATCAGCCGCTTGCCGCTGCCAACGCGGCCCAATACACTGCCCAGGCCGTCCAAGCGGACCTGGTCGAAACCTGCGTTTTCCATCTGTCGCTTCAGTTCGTCGGCCATGACGGATTCATCCGCCGAAAGCGACCGGATTCTGACCAGTTTCGACAGATTCGCCGCGGTATAGTCCCGGTATTTCTCGGCCAGTTCCATGACTTTTCCAGAAATATTATCCATGTATTCTCCTACAGATCGGCCGTCAGCCAATCCAGTATCTTTTCATTGGTCAAAGGAGCGGAAAAAGGCAGGGCTTTCTGCGATCGGAAGGCACGCATAGCTTCCAATAAGGCGAAATAGGCACCGATTCCGTACATGAAGGGGGGTTCTCCCACCGCCTTGGAATTGAGCACCGCCTCCGGATTGTCGACCCCCTGCAGAAAACGGACCTCGATTTCCTTCGGTGCACTTCGGATATCCGGAATC
>CAYMND010000025.1:0-13784 GCA_964391685.1 uncultured Clostridia bacterium
GATACAACGATCAGGTCATCAATCTCAACCCACCCTTCGCCCGTATCGGATTCATGGAAGGGATCGTTACCCACTCCAGCCTCAAAGAGGCCGAAGTCTGGGATGAAGCCGTCGTCAGAAAGCACATTGCCGATCACTTTCCGGACGAAGAAATGCCGCCCACCTACGGCAAGATGCTCGACCTCCTGTTTTCCAAATACGTTGAGCCGACATTCAGTGAACCCGTATTCGTCACCGATTTTCCGGTGGCCATATCGCCCCTCACCAAACGGTCCAGAAAAGATTCCCGCCTCACGGAACGTTTCGAGCTGTTCATCGCCGGCATGGAGCTGGCCAACGCGTATTCCGAACTGAACGATCCCATCGATCAGCGTGGGCGCCTCGAGGCTCAGATGCGTGACAAGGAACTGGGAGATGACGAAGCCCAGCCAGTGGACGAAGATTTCCTCAGGGCACTGGAACAGGGCATGGCGCCTGCAGCCGGAGAAGGCATCGGTATCGATCGTCTGGTCATGCTCTACGCCGGAGTCTCATCGATTCGGGAAGTCATCCTGTTCCCGCTTCTGCGACCCAAGAGCTGATCCGATGCGCTTCGCCCTGTTCATCGCCCGTCGATACCTTCACAAAGGGGGTAAACACTCTTTCATATCCACCATCTCCTGGGTATCCATATCCGGTATCGCCATCGGAGTGGCCGCACTGATCATCGCCCTGGCTCTGATCAACGGCTTCCAGGGGGATTTGCGCAACAAGCTGCTGGATGCGACAGCCCATGTCATGGTCTCCCAGGGTTTCGGCGACGGTATCGAAGAATACGACCCGCTTGCGGAACGGATTCTCAGTGAAAACCAAGACATAGTCCGCAGCATCAGTCCAGTGGTGTACGGAACGGTTTTGATCAAGGGGGAAGGACGACAGGCAGGCGGAGCGATACTGCGAGGTATCCGTCTCGACGAAAAGGAATCGAAATACTGGGAAGAACAACTCACTCAGGGAGAGTTGCCTGTCCGGGATGACGAGATCATGATCGGCAAGGACCTGGCGGGACGGCTGGGACTCTTTCCCCGCGACCGATGCACCGTGATCGTCCCCAGACCGGTCCTGACCCCCGGAGGATATCTTCCGAAGACGAAGCGGCTTCGAATCTCCGGCATATACAAAAGCGGAGTCTACGAAGTGGACAACACTACGCTGCTGATGCCCCTGAAAGCCTCGCAGACCTTATTCCGCATTCCGGATCGGGTCCATTATCTCCGGCTCTATCTGTACGACATCAACGATGCGGAAGATCTGGCCGAAAAACTGCGCAAAGACCTCGATCCCGCCCTGTCGATCATCACCTGGAAGGACCTCAACAGTTCCCTTTATTCGGCCCTCGACCTGGAGAAAACGGTTCTTTTCTTCACCCTGACCCTGATCATCATCGTCGCCTCCCTCAACATTGTCGCCGGCCTGATCCTGCTGGTCTACGAAAAGCGTAAAGACATCGGCATACTCAGCTCCTGCGGTACCTCCGTCAAAGTGATCCGCCAGATCTTCTTCATCCAGGGGGGCATCATCGGCCTGATCGGCACCTCCGCAGGCGTTGCGCTGGGAACCCTCTTCTGCCTGATCGCCAATCGTTTTGAACTGATCAAAGTCCCGGCCGAAATCTACCAGATGAGTCATATCCCTTTCCGCATCGTTGCCGGAGACATGCTGGCCGTCATTGCCGCATCTCTTTTCATCTGCCTCACCGCCACCCTGTTCCCGTCCCGTCGGGCCGCCCGTATCAACGTCATCGAAGCGGTAAAAAACGAATGAGACCCGGAATCGACATCTTTTTGGAAAAACCGACCGCAACCGGTTCCGGCTGTGCCCTGATCTGTTCCGCAAGCAGCGTTGACAGCCGCGGCCGACCGGTTTTCCGACTCCTCCACAATCATCTGGCAACAAAGCTGAAATGCATCGGGTCCCTGCAGCACGGTTTTTTCAACGACAAACAGGACAACATGCTTTTTTCCGACAGCTTCGTCCACCCGGAACTGAACATTCCTGTCTTCAGTCTCTACTCCGAGCGACTCTCTCCCCCGGAAGAATGGCTGGAAGGCATCGACACCCT
The DNA here is from genome assembly GCA_964391685.1 of uncultured Clostridia bacterium. Lineage (GTDB taxonomy): Bacteria > Acidobacteriota > Aminicenantia > UBA2199 > UBA2199 > CAYMND01. The sequence goes on from CAYMND010000025.1 coordinate 2,102, forward strand.
GATTGTGGACATCCAGGACGTCGGAACCCGTGTCTATACATTCACCAATCATCTGGTCAGAATCGCCCGCAGTCTGAGCGGAAAAACCATTCGCTGGATTGTTCTGGACCGTCCCAACCCCCTGGGGGGTTCCGACCTGGAAGGCCCGATCCTGGAACCGGATTACCGAAGCATCGTCGGCGAGATCACGGCTCCCATGCGTCACGGCCTGTCGGCTGCCGAATATCTCAAAACGGCCGTAACCGAGGAAAACCTCGACATCGACCTGACCGTCATTCCGGTCGAAGGCTGGACACGCAGAACCCATCTTCACGGCATATGGACAATGCCCTCTCCCAACATGCCCACGTCAATCACCGCCCACATCTACCCCGGAGCGGTCCTGCTCGAAGGGACCAACATTTCAGAGGGCCGGGGCACGACCCGCCCCTTCGAGCTTATCGGAGCCCCTTTCATCAACGGGTACGAGCTGGCCAGTCACATGAACCAGACCGAAACCTTTGGAATCACATCCGTCCCCATTCATTTCAAGCCTGAATTCTCAAAATATCAAGGCGAAATGTGCAACGGAATCCTGTGTCACCAACCCGATCCCGTTCAAACCAGAAGTTTTGCTTTTTTCTACGAACTGATCCGCTGGATCCGCCGGAATTATCCCGGGGATTTTACCTGGAAACTTCCTCCCTATGAATTCGAATACCAGCGGTTTCCCATCGATATGATATGCGGTGGGCCTTCGTTCCGCCTGGCCGTGGAGAGGGACATCCCTCTGCAGGATTGGCTGCGTGACAGTGAAACCGGTTTCGGGGAATATCGGGAAAGAGTCGCCGGGAACCTGATGTATTGATTGTTTTTATCTGAATCCCGGCAGCTGAATCTCCTTTGTCATTTCCATCAACTTTTTTTCGGGAACAAAACCGCTTCCAATTATGTCTAAGCAGTGAAAGTGAATCGGAATCACCTGATCGGTGCTTTCGAAAATCAAATTGAAGGAGAAGAACAACATGAAAAAGATGACTATTTCAATGATCAGCATGCTGCTGCTGGTTTTCAGCCTGAACGCGACTCCCAAGGGGACGCAACGGAATTGGAACGGATGGAGAAGCGGCAACGGGACGAGATTGATGCGTGTCCTGGAAACAAAAGCCGAAACACTCGGACTGAGTGAACAACAGTTGAAGGAGATCAAAACGTTGTGTACAGCCAATGCCGAACAGAATGTTGCGCTGACCAACAAAAACAACCTCCTCAAGCTGGAACTCGACAAATTGATGCTCGAGGAAAAGCCTGACTATAACAAAATCAAGAACGTGATGTCTCAAATGAGCGATATCCGCATCGAACATCGCATCAACAGCATGAAAAACAGGGAAAAAATCATGAACACACTGACACCGGAACAACGGAAGATGCTCGGTGACAGTCTGAAGACGCATATGAAGCGTCAGGACCGCATCAAAAACGGAAGAAAACGCGGCGAACGGCAGAGAGACGGTCGTTTGGGCAGGATCAGCGACTGATCTCTCACAGAACCCTCAACGTGACGGGACCTTTCCGGGGTCCCGTTTTTTTTTCTGCGATTACCCCGTATCCAATCTGTTTTTGACCCGCATGGAAAAATCGGTTAAAATTCTGATGATTCACACTACGCTTCGGAGTTTTCAATTATGAATACGAAAAAGAGAAAGATTATAGTCACAGCAGGCCTGCCATATGCCAACGGCGATATCCACCTCGGACATCTGGTCGAATATCTGCAGACCGACTTCTGGGTTCGTTTCCAGAAAATGCGCGGTCATGAATGCCATTATTTCTGCGCCGACGACACCCACGGCACCCCCATCATGATCGCCGCACGCAAGGAGGGTATCACTCCCGAAGAGCTCATCGGACGCAACCGGGAAAAACATATGGAGGATTTCAACCGTTTCGAGGTGGAATTCGATTTTTACGGATCGACCAACAGCCCTTCCAACCGGAACCTCACCGAAGACTTCTACCGTCATATGATCGAGGAAAAGCACATCGAAAAGCATTCCATCAGTCAATTGTACTGCGATCACGACAAGATGTTTCTGCCCGACCGGTTTGTACGGGGTGAATGCCCCCGATGTGGCGCCGCAGATCAGTACGGAGATTCCTGCGACAAGTGCAGTGCCACCTATTCCACCACCGAGGTGAAAAATCCCCGCTGCAGCATCTGCGGCAACACCCCCGTTGAGAAAGAAAGCCTGCACACCTTTTTCATTCTAGAACACTTCCGTCCCTTTTTAATCCAGTGGGTCGAAGACCATGTCCCGCCTGAGGCGGCGAAAAAGCTTCAGGAATGGCTCAAGGAACCTCTGCGATCATGGGATATTTCCCGAGACGCACCCTACTTCGGCTTCGGCATTCCCGACCAGCCCGGGAAATTCTTCTACGTCTGGGTGGATGCTCCCATTGGCTATCTGGCCTCCGCCAGCGAATGGTGCCGACTCACCGGGAAAAACCTCCGGGAATTCTGGCAAGACGAAAACAGTGAAATCATCCATTTCATCGGCAAGGATATTCTCTACTTTCATACGCTCTTCTGGCCGGCCATGCTGAAAACAGCGGATTACAAGTTACCACGCCAGGTCTTTGTTCACGGATTTCTCACCGTGGACGGAGAAAAAATGAGCAAGTCAAAAGGGACTTTTATCACGGCCCGGACATATCTTGAACATCTCGATCCCTCATATCTTCGTTATTATTACGCCAGCAAACTGAACGGCGGCATGGGAGACATCGACTTAAGCACCGATGATTTTCATAACCGTGTCAATTCTGAACTGATCGGCAAACTGACCAACCTGGCTTCCAGAAGTATGCAAATGTTGCATAAAAACCTCCAGGGAAAGCTCGGAACCATGACTCCCGCAGGCAGAGAAATGCTCGACCGTTTCCGGGCACAGGCAGACGAAATCGCAGATCGCTACGAAACGAGGGATTTCTCACGCATCATCCAGACTGTTCGTCAGATGGCCGATGAAGCAAACCGGTATATCGACGCTTCCAAGCCATGGGAAACCATACGCAGCAATGCGGAAGCCACACGCAACCTGCTGACCGACGTGGTCAACATCTTCCGCCTGTTGACCATCTATCTGACCCCAATTCTTCCATCCTACTCAGCCAAAACATCCGCAATGATCGGTGACGCCCCCTACACTTGGCAGAGCATCGGAGAAACGGCGGAAAACCTGGAGCTTCAACCATACGAGAACCTGTCCAACCGCATTCAGCCCGGTACATTGGAAAAAGTGATCGAAGCGTCAAGACAGCCCGACACCGCAACGAAGACTGCGGAACCGGCCATCGAGTGCGAACCTCTTGCCGGGGAAATCGGCATTGACACCTTCAGCCAGGTGGATCTGAGAGTGGCTCGCATCCTGACAGCCGAAGAAGTCAAGGAATCCAAGAAACTGATCAAGATCACTGCTGACCTGGGCATGGGGAAACGCCAGATATTTGCCGGTATCCGCACAGCATACAAGCCGGAAGAGCTGATCGGAAGACTGGTCATTGTCGTTGCCAATCTGAAGGCACGCCAAATGAAGTTCGGTCTTTCGGAAGGAATGATCCTTGCGGCCGGTGAAGGCGGAGAGGAGATATTTCTGTTATCACCCGACAGCGGAGCGGTCCCCGGTCAGAGGATTCATTGACATGAACCAGCCGGTTGACGGACTGTTCGATCTTTTCCCCGGAGATTGTTATTCCACACCACCGGATCATCCAGTCTCCATCTGGGACAGACTCTTCTTCAACAGCCGCTGGCCTCTGTACTTCCGCTTCATCATCAACGTTCTTTTCAAAAGCCGTAGACAGGCCGTTAAAGGAGAGTATGACCGCAAGCAATGGGTTCAAGCCTCTCATGACATCATGAAGTGCATCGAGCTCAGCGGAGGAAAATTCCATATTGAGGGATTGAATCATCTTCGCGGGGGGGAAAGGTCCCTGGTGATCGTAGCCAACCATATGAGTACTCTCGAGACCCTCATCCTGCCGGCGTTGATCGCCAGTATCCGTCCGGCCACTTTCATCGTCAAGAAAAGTCTGATCAACGGCCCGGTGTTCGGGCCGATCATGCGCAGCAGAAATCCGATCGTCGTCGGTCGGGAAAATCCCAGACAGGACCTGGAACAGGTGCTCAAGGAAGGTTCTCAAAGGCTTGCTTCCGGTTTATCCATCATTCTCTTTCCGGAAAGTACTCGCCAGAAAACCTTCGATATCAAAAAATTCAACTCTCTGGGAGTCAAACTGGCCCGAAAAGCCGGAGTTCCTGTACTCCCTCTGGCTCTGAAAACCGATTTCTGGGGTACCGGAGCCGTTCTGCGGCCATTCGGACCGGTAAGACGAAAAAAAACCATCCATTTCAAATTCGGGACGCCACTTCCCATTTCAGGAAACGGCCACATTGAACACGATATCTGCACCAATTTCATCTCCGATCAACTGAAAAATTGGCACCACGCCATGAACCAGTCCGGACCTGAAAGTGCCGTCTGAGAAAACCATTCCATCATTCACCGCTTTTTTTTAGGCTTTTTGATTTACTGGTCTTTCCTTTCCATTTTGATATATAGTACAATAATTTCTTCTTTTGAATGCGGATACTTTGGATTTGGAGGCAATATGAAGCGTCGGGCTTTCTTAACAACTTTCGTTCTGGTAATCAGCGCCATCTCTTTATACGGTCAAACATTGACCCAAATAGGCTATAAAATCAAATCGGGGCTGTCAGAATATGACAACTATGTTGTCCTGGTGGGAGAAAAGCACAACGATCGCATCATCTCAGAAGCGAAAAGCGCTCAACTGATACTGAAGAAAAATTTCACCGTCCACTCCGTATCCTATCTCGGAGACATGAAACGCCTGATAACCGATATCATCAGAAAGAAGAGCAACCTCCTGGTCATCTCCATAGCCGATGAAGATTTCATGAACCAGACAACGGTTCGCTGGCTCAGTCAGCAGCTGACTTCCGCCGGCATTCCCCTGGTCAGCACCCGTCCAGGAGACACCATGTGCGGAGCACTTCTGACCATCGCCCAGGAAGAATCCCAGATAACGACTCATCTGAACAAAATCATTCTCAGCTTATTGAAGATAACCATCAGCCAGGAGTTTGAAAGCGGCTGCATTGTAGACGTGGAATAAGAGGAAGAGGACAAGGAGGAATCATGAACTGTATCCTGAATTGGCAGGAAGGCATGCGTTTTTCTGCAAAACTCGACGGTTTCGAACTGATCCTTGACGCTTCCGCTGAAAATGGGGGCAGCGACAAAGGTCCCCGGCCCAAAGGACTGGTTCTGGCCGCTCTGGCCGGATGCACCGGCATGGATGTCATTTCCATACTGAAAAAGATGAAAATCGTACCGGACGGTTTCAGCGTCAGCGCGGATGGCCGGACGACGGAAGAACACCCGAAAAAATTCAGTGAAATCACCGTCGACTACCACTTCTGCGGTACCAATCTGGACCGGGAAAAACTGCTGAAAGCCATTCATCTGTCCGAAGAACGCTATTGCGGCGTTTCGGCAAGTCTCAAACCCCAAGTTACCATCCGCCACCGCCTCTTCATCAACGATGTCGAGCAATGATCCCTTGCGGGAGTTGGGCATCATCGAGGAGATGATCCGGCCACTCGAAGCGCCTGTCAAGAAATTTGAACAAAAAATCCGTACAACTCCTCTCCGAACGCTGGTATCGGTACTGCTCAGTTCCCGTACCAAGGACGCAGTCACACTGGACGCATCAACCAGGCTCTTTGCAGGGATTCAAAACCATCATGATCTGGCCGGACTCAGCGTGGAGGAGATTGAACGTCGTATATTTCCGGTGGGTTTCTATCACCAGAAGGCGAGACAGATCAAGCGTCTGGCCGAGGCACTGGTCTCGGGTATTCCGTTGATTCCCGACCGGGAAATCTTGATGTCTCTGCCGGGAGTCGGCCGAAAGACGGCCAATCTGGTCATGTCACTGGCCTTTTCCCAACCGGCCGTTGCAGTGGACATTCACGTTTTCCGTATCACCAGACGGTTGGGATGGTGCCGGAGCAAGACTCCGGAGAAGGTGGAGCAAGAGCTGATGCATCTGTTCGATCAATGCCACTGGTCTCGGATCAACCAGACCCTGGTTGCTTTCGGCCAGACCATCTGCCGACCTCTTCACCCGCTGTGCCGGGAATGCCGGCTGAATGGTACCTGCCCATCCTCTGAAATCCCCTGAGCCGCCCAATGGTCCGCACCTTCTGTGCGACGCCCGTTCGGCTCAATTTCGGCTCAGTTTCTCCATGGGAAGAATGTCACCCAAAACCTGGAGGGCTTCCTCGATATATGCGTCCCCCCGCAGATCCTTGAGCCAATTGTCGAAACTCGATTTGCGGTCTCTGGCCAGTCGGTCACCGTCACCGGCGGCAATCATCCCGACCGCATTCACCGAAAAACGAACCTGCTGGTCCGGTATCTTGAAGCCATCGATCATCTTCCGTTCCTCCTCCCGATCAGACAGAAAAGTCTGCCAATCCAGAGAAACGACCGAATTTTTCTCCCTTTTTTCAAGAATATCGATATATTGCCTGATCTGCTCAAAGTATTGTGACCGTTCCACCCTTTCCCGACTCAGACGTCGAATCTCATCGAGATCGTACTCTCTAACGAGCGGTTTATAAAGCGCAGGCTTGATCACCTGAGGCTTGATCGGATAATCGTAATATCGTTCCCCGATCTTGAGGTGGTCGTTGCTGGCCGGCAACACAATATCCGGAACAACTCCTTTGAATTGATTGGTGTCTCCACTGACCCTGTAGAAGGTCTGGACCGTCATCTTGATGGCCCCCAGAGGTTTAATGCCCGAATCGTTTGTACGAATGAAATCATCCAGATCCAGCATCACCTGCACGGTTCCCTTCCCGAAACTCTGCTGTCCGCCGATCACCACAGCCCGCCGGTAATCCTGTAAGGCAGCGGCGACTATTTCCGATGCCGAAGCGCTCACCGCGTCGATCATGACGATCATCGGGCCATCGTATATACTCCCCGGTTCCGGATCGGTATACACCTTGACCCCCTGTTCACGATCCTTTACCTGCAGCACCGGCCCTTTATCGATGAAAAGGCCGCTGATGCGGATGGCATCATCCAGGGAGCCTCCACCGTTTCCACGAAGGTCCAGTATCAGACCCGATATGTTCGCCGAACGGAGGTCATTGACTGCCTTTCGGATATCATCTGCAGCATTCCGTTTGGTTTTTCCACTGAAATCGTTGTAGAAACTCGGCAAGTAAATATATCCGAAATTGTTGCGATACTGGGGATCCGAAAAAACAGCGGCCTTGGCGAAAGACTCCTCGACAACGACTATATCCCGCTGCAGATCGATCTTTTCGATGCGTCCGTCGGGCTTCTTGACAATCAGTGAAATCCAGGTTCCTTTCTTTCCTCTGATCATTTTCACCGCATCGGTCACCCGAATTCCCGCAACATCCACCGGTTCTTCCTTTCCCTGACCGACTTTCAGGATCTTGTCCCCCACCTCGAGCCGCTGGTCACGCCAGGAAGGACCGCCGACAATGATTTGCATGATTTGGATGTAATCATCCTTCTCACCGAGCAGAGCACCGATCCCCTCAAAGGAACCTGACATTTCAATATTGAATTCCTCCTCGTCACGTGGAGCGAAATAGGAAGAATGGGGGTCGAACACCGTCAGCAAGGCGTTGAAGAACCGCCCCAACCGATCTTCGTTCTGTATCTCCCGGACACGCTTGAAATAGGTACCGAGCACCTTGTGGACATCCTCCCGCGCTTTCCGTTCAAGACCGGCCAGATCGATCTTTTTCTGATTTCCTTCCGGATTCTTACGGTTCTCGGTTTCCTCCAGCCAAAAATCATACATTCTCATCAGAATGCGCTGGCGAATATATTGTCGCCAATACGTTCTCATTTCTTCATCACTCTTAAAATAATCACGCTTCTCCGGATCCAGTTCCAGAACCTCCTTGCATTCGAGAGGTTGCGGTTCTCTCAGTAGAGATTCCGCATATCTCCAGATATCATCCATTCGCTTCTGAACCAGATCGACAGCCCGATCGACAAAAGCCAGTTTTCCGGACTGAAGAGACGCTGCCAACTCATGTCCCAGGGCAATGATCTTGTCCACATCGTCGGCAAAGAGATAGCGCTTGCCGAAATCGAGAAACTGGATATATTCTTCAATTACATCTCTACCGACCTGTGGGTCGATCTTTTTCCCGGTGTAATGCCAGCGATCCAGTCCTTCCCGGACCAGATGAGAGAGCACCTCCACCCGCTGAGGTGCCTGAGCGCCCAGCCAAATGATGGGAATTCCCATCAGAAACAAACCGATAACCAGAAAGCGCCGCCAGGAAAACGGTTCTCTTTTCTTTTTTTCAATCATCCTTTCATTCCTGTTGCAATCTGCCCTTCATTTCTCAAAACAATTCACTGCAACGCCGGATTTGGGCATGTCAACTTCATCATGCTCGGCCGCATACCTCGAATCCAACCTCATTTTCGACATTTCACCACAATTCTTCAAAAAACGGGCTAAAATCGTCAACTAGATAGTATACATCCTTTTTCATGAAATTGTTCAACCCAGACGAAAATTCATCGAACCCAACAGCCGGTCATTGGCCGATGGGCAGAAACTGTTTTTTTTCGGTAATCAACCAGTCGGCCATCCGGAAATATGCCAGAGCCGTATCCTTCATTTCCTCAATCCGCTGCAGAGCCATCGTGCCGGGAGACCTCGACGGATTCATCCGACCGGCGTATCCCGGTGTATCGAAGTTAAAGCTCACAAAATATTCTCCGTCGGTACATCCCAGATATTCATCGTTGCAGAAGACAGACAAGGACCGCCTTTCCCGACACAGATCGACGCCAAAGCCCAGATTCCGATATGCAAGCCCCAGCTGCCCCATTACCGTCGGCATGACATCGAGCTGCGACGCCAGGTCATCGCATTTCTCCGCAGCAAGAAGATCCGGTCCGGTCATGATCAAAGGGACATGGACCATCGAGATCGGCAGATGAAAACGGTAATCACCGCTGGCACCATGATCCCCCAGATAAATGAATAAGGTCCGTTTCGCCCAGTCCCTCTCCATCGCCGCGGCGGTAAATTCACCCAAAGCCCAGTCACTGTACTCGACCATCCGCTGCGGCATGGATGTACTTTTCGGGATGAACGGAATATCCGCAGGAAAACGATAGGGCGCGTGGTTGCTGGAGCTGAGGAGAACAGCCAGGAACGGTTGCGCCCCTCCCCGATCATCCAATTCGGAGACAACTTTCCGAAACATCACATGATCCGGAACACCGAATGTGGTCAAGGCCCGGTCATTATAATGATCAACCCCGATCACGCTGGAAAAGCCGTTGTCTGAAAAGAAGGATTCCATATTGTCGAACCGCTTGTCATGGGTGGAGTAGAGCAAGGTTCGATATCCGTTCTGCTTGAGCACAGTTCCAAGACCGTTATACGCAAGATCCGACCCCCACTTCAAAGCATGGCGGCGCAACTGGACCGGATAACTGCACAGAGTGGCGTACAATCCGGCGTACGTGTGTACTCCCGCAGAGAAAAAGCGGGTCCAGGTCTTCCCTTTGGAGGAGATTTCCTGCAGCCTGGGCATCAACTTCGAGTTCATCCGCTCGTTATTGATGCTCTCCATCAGAACAATGACCACATTCCATCGCCGGCTGCCCTCCGCTTCAGAACTCAGGCGTGCCATCGGCTCGGCTTGTTTGAGGTCAATCGATCGATTCAACGCCTTTCCAAGCTTTTCTGCCGCCCCGGCGAGAGACATCTTTTCCTTCAACAGAACGCCAACCGGTCGACTGGTCAAGGCATAACCCAACGTCATCATCGGATTCTGACTGATTTTTTCCAGCCAGGGGCTGAGCGAAACAGCCGTTTCACTGGCGGAATAATAATGCTTCCGAATCAAACGGTTGCGAAGAATGAGTGAGAGAAAAAGGAGAAGCGTTATCGTTAACCAGGAAAATCTCGTTTCACATCGATTCGATTCGGCAACAGAATGGACAATTTGAGGCAGACGCCTGAGAATCCACCACCACACCAAAATGGACAGGGCAATGAAAAGACCGATAAACCACCAGAATCCGGGCTCTTCCACCACCATGCGCACCAGAAACTGCAACTGATCCCTCCAATTCAGAAACATATCGGACAGATGGGTGAAGAAATGCTGAAAAAAGGGAATGTCGAGTGAAGATATGATCAAGGAAAGATGCATGGACAGTCCGGTCAGAATCAAACCGGTGACCAATACCATCTTGCGCCCTCTTGTCAGAACCGACTGCAAAGCACCCAACAGCAGGGGCAGCCAAAACAGGACACCCGCAACCAGGAGATCATTGCCCAATCCCCGCAGCATGGAAAACAATACGGACACGGGAGAAGTATTCGCCTTCAGCTGATTGAAGTTGAGAAAAACCAGCAGCAAACGGAATGAAGTGAATCCAGCCAAAGTCACCAAAAGACTTTTCAATACGAAGGGCAGAAGACGATATGTTGGGCGATGCCCGATAGAAGGTAAAAAATGCATCCCTATTTATAGACAAACCCTCTCCTGTCTGTCAAGAAAATATTTTATCACCCAAACCTTTGTCTTGCTTCCCAATGTCCGGTATAATCCTTTTTCAGATCAATTCTTGTAACTGAAAACAGGTCATCATGGAAACGGATCAACTGGTAAAACAAGTCGAAACAATGGAAGAATTCGCGGGCCTGCCCGCCCTGGTTCTCGATCTGATGGGACTGATCAACGACCCAGGTACATCAATCCAGGATCTGGTCAAACGCCTGGAACTCGATGCAGCCCTGGCCGCTTACCTTCTCAAGCATTGCAACTCCGCAGCTTCCGGTATCCGCGAAGAAATCCGCTCCCTTCCCAGAGCTGTCGCCCTGCTCGGCTATTCGAAGCTCAAGATGATCTTTTCCGACTACATGATGCGCAACCTCTATCGTCTGGGGCAGACAGACGAGGAACAGCTTTATCAATGGAAACATGCCACCGCAGTCGCGGTACTCAACCGATTTCTGGCCGTCCGCCTCAAGATCACTGAAGACGAAGCCTACCTTGCCGGTTTGCTTCATGACATCGGACGCCTGGCCATGATTCATATCGATAAAAATCGTTTCTTTTATTTCCGACAGGTCTGGCTGGACGAGAAACCGGAAAACCCGACCCAGCTTGAGAGAAAGCTCTTCGGTCATTCCCATGATCTGGTCGGCAACATTCTGCTCGATCACTGGCGTTTTTCCGAGTACCTCAAAGAGGTTGTCCGATATCATCATACCGCCCTGCGTTACCAGGGAACCAACCCGTCGGTTCCCTTGACCGCTTTGAGCAATTCCATCGTCCACAACCTCTTCGACAACCATGTCCAGCCTCTGGGAGACCTGCTCAGCCAGTGCGGAATACAACTAATCGAAATCAACGAAATCCTGCCCCGGGCAAGAAGGGAAATAGAAGCTGCATGGGCCTTGGCCAATGATTAAGACCGTATCTCGAGAATGGCGATGGTAATGTCGTCTTCCACCTTGTTTTCACAGAAACGATTGACATTGTTTTTGATGATGTGTATCAGATCGGAAGCATAGGTGT